>JANQME010000161.1 GCA_028280205.1 Longimicrobiales bacterium | reverse complement strand
ACGGTCGGCGACGTCGCCGCCTTCGCGGCCGCGTGCGTCGACCTGCTGGCCGACGACGACCGACGCCGTTCCCTCGCGGAAGGCGCACGAGAGGAGGCGGTTTCGCGCAACTGGGACGCGATCTTGGACGGCGTTCTCGCCCAGTACGAGGGAGCGATCGCTTGCGCTCGGGGGGAGTCGGGCGACACACATGCTGAAGGGGCCGCGGTCACCGGTGGTTCGGCGTCGACACCGCGAGACTCCGAGTTCGCACCGGCAGGACCCGGTGCCGAGGAGGCGATGACATGAACGGTCTGATGCTCTCCCTCTCGACCGTCGACCGGCGGCTTCTGGTGGCGTTGCTGGAGCGGCGCCGACCGCGCGTCGACACGCTCATGCGGCTCGTCACGAAGCTGGGCAACTGGTACGTCATCCTGCCAGGGTCGATCGCCCTCGCGCTCGGAGCCGTGCCCGCGCTCCAGGGCGCCGGTGTCCTCGCGCTCTGGACACTGGTCTGCTCGCACCTCGCGGTGCAGCTCCTCAAGCACGGCGTGTGCCGTGAGCGCCCCCGTCTGCCGGCCGGCTTCCAGCGCCTGATCGAGCCCGAGGACCGCTTCGCCTTCCCGTCCGGTCACGCCACGGCCGGTCTGGCGGTGGGTCTGTCACTCTTCATCGGGCTCAGCGGCCCGATCGCCTTCCTCGCGCTCTTCGCGGGGCTCGCGGTCGGCGTCAGCCGCTGCTACCTCGGGGTGCACTACCCGGGGGACGTGCTCAGCGGATGGGCGCTGGCGGTCCTATCCGTGATCATCGCGGGGCTTGCCGGCGTCGGCATCTGAACCGTCGGCCCGCTCACGGCGGACCCTGGGAAGCTCTACCTGGGCAGAGCTTCCCTTCATCACGCCGCGGCCACTCCACCGCCAGCGGCTTCGGCCGTGAGGAGCGCGGTATCGGCCGCCCGCATCAGCGCCTGCGGACTCTCGTACTCGTCGGCGTAGGCGGCCAGGCCGAAGCTGACCACGCCCGGCGCGAAGGATTGGAGCGCCGATTCGATCCGGTCCGCCGCGATGCGTGCGCCGGGGACGTTCGACCCCAGCAGCAGGACCACGAAGCGTCCCCCGCCCATGTGGGACACCAGATCGGCCGACCGGGACGTCTGCTCGATCACCCCGCCGATCCGTCGCACGTCCTCCTTCGACGTTCCCTCGTCCGCCCCGACGGAGACGAGCATCACGGTGAACGGGAGTCCGCGGTCGCCCGCCACGAAGAGATAGTTGTAGACGAGGTCGAAGTGCAGGCGGTTGGCCAGCCCCGTATCCACGTCGGTGAGCGCCGGGTGTGTACGGGCGAGCTCACCCGCACCGACATCTCCGCTGCCGACCATGAGAGCTCCGTAATTTCACTTCGAGACGCGGGGAGGCTCTTCAATGTCGAAGGATGTCTCCGGGAGGGCCAGAAGTTTGGGTGCGTCGCTTCGGTTCGTTGATCGCGATCCGAGCCCGCGGTAGCCTTTCCCGCCATGTCCGCGCTCCTCTCCTCCCGTGCCGTGCGCGCCGTCGGTGCCGTCCTGGTGCTCGTTCTCCTCTTCCTGCTCGGGCCCAGGAAGCGCTTCGAGCCCCGATGGATCGAGCCCGACCTCTCCGAGAACCTGGATGCCTGGGTCGCCGCTCGGGAAGCGGACGTCCCGGGAATCCGGGAGGGTGGCGCGAAGGGAATCGTGTGGGCCGATCCGGCCAGGAAGGAGCCGACACCGTTCTCGATCGTGTACCTGCACGGCTTCTCGGCGGATCGGCACGAGATCGAGCCGGTCGTCACCGAGGTGGCCGCGCGGGTGGGCGCGAACGCCTTCTTCACACGTCTGCAGGGCCACGGACGGGACGGAGCTGCGATGGGCGAGGCGACCGTGGAGGGCTGGCTGGACGACTCGGTCGAGGCGTTGGCTGTCGGGGAGAGGATCGGCGAGCGGGTGATCCTCGTCGGCACGTCGACGGGCGGTACACTCGCGACCTGGATCGCGGCCCGTCCGGAGGCGGCCGGCCGTCTCGCGGGCCTCGTCCTGATCTCCCCCAACTACCAGCCCGCGGACCCGGCGTCGCGGATCTTCCTCGTCCCGTGGGGGAGCCTGGTGGCGCGTCTGGTCGTCGGGCCCGAGCGCTGCTTCGAGCCGCACAACGAAGCTCAGGCGCGACATTGGACGACGTGCTACCCGACGTCGGCGATCGCGACGATGATGGCTCTCGTCGAGCACGTCCGGACGATGGATCTCTCGCGGATCCGGGTCCGGACGCTCGTGCTGTTCTCCCCGGGAGACCGGATCGTCGACGAGACGGTGACCGAGCGCGTCGTCGCCGGGATGACCGGGGCCGAGACCACCCTGTACGTGGTGCATAGCTCGTCGGATCCGTACCGACACGTGATCGCCGGCGACATCATCTCGCCGGATTCGAACGACGAGGTCGTCGGGATCCTCGAAGACTTCCTCCGGCGAATCGGGGGCGTGGCCGCCGGCGACGGAGAAGGATGAGGCGGAGCTGAGACCAACCGCGCGCTCCTCTCATGCGCCCAGCGCCCGCTCGAGGTCGGCCAGCATCTGCCGTGACGGCACGTGGCCGGGCAGGAACTCGACCGCCCTCCGGGCGTGCGGCAGCGCCTCCCGAAAGCGCTCGAGGCGGATGTAGGTCCGAGCCAGCTCGAAGTGTGCGAGTCCGAAGCCCGGTTCGGACTCGACCGCCTGTGCGTACGCACCGGCGGCCTCGGCCAGGCGCTCGGCTCGCTGGT
>JANQME010000157.1 GCA_028280205.1 Longimicrobiales bacterium | reverse complement strand
CCGGTCGGCGGCCTCGTGCAGGGTCTCCACGCGCTTGCAGAAGACGAAGCGTGCCAGCGAGTGGCCTCGGGCCGGGTCGCTGAAGAAGCTCCCGCCCGGAACGGGTGCCACCCCCCCCTCGGCGGCGAGCCGCTTGCCGAACGTCATGGAGTCCTCGTCCGACAGGTCCGAGAAGTCGGCGAGCACGTAGTACGCGCCCTGGGGAAACCGACACCGGAAGCCGGCGTCGGTCAGCGCACCGACGAGGACCTCGCCGCGTCTGCGATACGCCGCCGCCATCTCCTCGTAGTAACGCTCGGGCAGCTTTTCGAGACCCACCGCACACGCCTGCTGAAGCGGGGCGGGCGCTCCGACCGTGAGGAAGTCGTGGACCTTTCGGATCGCGTCGGTGAGCGCGGGCGGTGCGACGATCGTGCCGATCCGCCAGCCCGTCACGCTGAACGTCTTCGACAGCCCCGAGATCGTGACCGTGCGCTCGCGCATCCCCTCGAAGGTGGCGAGTGGAACGTGCTCGCCTTCGTAGTAGATGTGCTCGTAGATCTCGTCCGTGATGGCGAGCACGTCGTGTGCGATACACACGTCCGCGATCGCCTGCAGCTCGTCTCGGCCGAAGACCCGGCCCGTCGGGTTGTTCGGCGTGTTCACGACGATCGCCCGGGTCCGGTCCGTGATCACCTCCTCGAGCATCGCGCGCTCGATCCGGTATTCGGGAGCCTCGAGGGTGACGAAGACCGGCCTCGCCTCGCACAGCACGGCGTCCGGTCCGTAGTTCTCGTAGAAGGGCTCGAAGACGATCACCTCCTCGCCCGGGTCGACGACGGCCAGCATGACGGCGGCCATCGCCTCCGTGCCCCCGCACGTGACCGTGATCTCGCGCTCGGTGTCGATCTCCAACCCGTAGAGTGCCGCGTACCTGCGTGCGAGGGCGTGGCGGAGGTCGGGGGCGCCCCACGTGATCGCGTACTGGTTCACGTCCTCTCGAATCGCCGCACACGCCGCCTCCTTGAGGAGCTCCGGGGCGGGGAAGTCGGGGAAGCCCTGGGCGAGATTGATGGCGTCGTGCTCCCGCGCGACCCGGGTCATCTCGCGGATGACCGATTCGGTGAAGGAGTGGGTGCGGCGGGCGGTGCGCTGGAGCGTGGCCGGCATCGGAGGGCGGGGCTGGGATGGGCAAAACGAGCGCCATCATGACCCGGGTCCGACCGGGGTGCAACCGGATCGTGCCGGGCCCGGGCGAGCCTCGTGGTCTGGACGGGTGCGCCGGGCGTGAGTCCACGCGGGCATGTCGGTTGGCCCGGGCCCGGAGCCCAACTAGGATTGGCGTCCCGTCCATCGAGGATCCGCTCCCTTCGGAGGGTTTCGTGCACGTTCGCCCGACGCGGGTCGTGGCGCTGCTGCTCGCGCTCAACGGCGCGACCGCTGTCCGCCCGGCGGCAGCTCAGGACAGCCCCCTCCTTCTGGAGGCGGCGGGAGGGGTGGCCGTGCCGCTCTCCTCCTTCGCCGACGGCACCGGCCCGGGGGAGGGCGCGGAGTCGGGCGTCGCGCTCGGAGTCGGCTTCACCTTGCGCCGCTTCGAGCGCATCGGCTTCTACCTCGGCTTCCACCAGCAGCGCTTCGGGTGCCAGCCTGCCGGGTGCTCATCGGGGGGCCGGTACGTCGCGACCGGCTTCGACGCCGGAGTCCGCATCGCACCGTTCACGGGCGAGACCTTCGTGCCCTGGATCCGGCTGGCCGCGGTGACCACCCGGGTCGAGACCGGCGACCTGCCGGGGCCGGACTCGGGCGTCTCCGACCTGGGGTGGGGAGGCGAGGCGGTCGCGGGCTTCTACCTCGGAACGGACTGGATCGGCGTGACTCCGTCGGTGGCGGTCGCAACGGTCGACACCGATCTCCCGGGCGACTCGACGCTGGGGCTCCGCTACCTCACGGCCTACCTGGGCGTGACCTTCCCGTTCTGAGCCCTCGCCCGAACTCGGCCCCACTCTGGCTTCGCTTCCCCCGCCCGCTCACTTTGCGCCGCGCACCGCAGGACCCGGATTCCCTCCACGAGGAGTGCCCATGAGCGCACGGATCCAACCGGACCAGGCGTATCGGCTCATCCGGCTCATGTACCGCTTCGTTCAGGTCTGACGGCTCCGTCGATGCTGCGACACACCCTGCTGTGGGCGTCCACGAACCCGCTCCTCGCACAGAAGCTGCCCCGGTATCGGTTCGTGCAGAAGGCGACGAAACGCTTCATGCCGGGGGAGACGCGCGACGACGCCCTCGCCGAGTGCGCGCGGCTGGGGAAGGGGGGGATCACCTCCACGGTGACGCTCCTGGGTGAGAACCTCACGTCGCTCGACGAGGCCGACGGGGTGGCCGAGCACTACCTGGCGACGCTGCGCGAGATCGAGGCGCACGGCCTCGAGACGGTCATCTCCGTCAAGCCGACGCAGCTCGGGCTCGACTTCGGCGTCGACGAAGCTCGCACCCGGCTCGCGCGCCTGTGCGACGCGACCTCCTCGCTCGTCTGGATCGACATGGAGGGGTCGGGCTACGTCGACGCCACCCTCGACATCTTCCGCTCGGTCAAGGAGGAGCAGGGCAACGTCGGTCTCTGCCTGCAATCGTACCTGAGGCGCACGGCCGACGACTTGGAGTCGCTCCTCCCCCTCGACCCGGACATCCGGATGGTGAAGGGGGCGTACAACGAGCCGCACGCCATCGCCTTTCCGGAAAAGTCGGACGTCGACCGCAGCTTCGTCACGCTGACCCAGACGCTTCTGCGCGCCCGGAAGAACGGCGGGACGGGCACGCCGGTGCTGGCCACACACGATCCCAGGATGGTCGCCGAGACGAACCGGATCGCGTACGAGCTCGGGCTCGATCGGGACCGGTACGAATTCTCCATGCTCTTCGGGATCGAGCGGGAAGAGCAGCGTCGCCTGGCGCGCGAGGGGTACGGGATGCGGGTACTGGTGAGCTACGGCAGCGCCTGGTTCCCCTGGTACATGCGCCGACTGGCGGAGCGGCCGGCCAACCTCTGGTTCGTCGCCAAACAACTGGTCGGGTGAGCGGAGAGCCACCGGCTGACTCGGACCCGGACCGCTGGCGAGCCCTGGCGATCGTCGCGGTCGCGATGCTCCTCTCGCTCTCCGCCTGGATGACCGCTACGGCCGTCGGTCCGGAGCTGCAGGGGCGCTGGGGACTGACGGACGGCGAGGTCGGCTGGCTCACCACGACGGTCCAGCTCGGCTTCGTGGCCGGAACCGCGGGTGCCGCCGTGCTCAACCTGGCGGACATCGTGCCGGCTCGGGTCCTCTTCTCCACATCGGCGGCGCTGGCGGCGAGCGTGAACGCTCTGCTCCTCCTGGTGCCGGGGTACGGGAGCGCCCTCGTGGTCCGCTTCCTCACGGGAGCCTTCCTCGCCGGCGTCTATCCACCCGGGATGAAGATGTGCTCCACCTGGTTCCGCTCGAGCCGCGGGCTCGCGATCGGCACCGTGGTGGGGGCCCTCACGGTCGGCAAAGCGCTGCCGTGGCTTCTCAAAGCCGTCGGGGGACCGGGCCTCGGGACCGTGATCGTCGGCGCGTCCCTGGCGGGCGCGGGCGCCGCGCTCCTGGTCGCCGTCGGGTACCGCGACGGTCCTTATCCCTTCCCGCAGCGCCCATTCGAGTGGAGCCGGGTGGGGCGGATCCTCACGCACAGGGAGACGATGCTCGCCACCGGCGGGTACCTCGGCCACATGTGGGAGCTCTATGCGATGTGGACGTGGGTCCCGGTCTTCCTCGCCGTGGCCGCGCAGGGCGCGGTCGCCGGGCGGGTCGTGGACGCCGTGGCGTTCGGAACGATCGCCGCCGGCGGGCTCGGCTGCGTCTGGGGCGGGTGGGCCGCGGACCGCGTGGGGCGTCCGCGCGTCGTGACGCTCGCGATGGCGATCTCGGGAGCGTGCTGCCTGCTCTCCGGGTTCGCGCTCGGGGCTCCGTTCTGGGCGGTGGCGCTGCTGGCCTGGGTCTGGGGCTTCTTCGTCGTGGCCGACTCCGCCCAGTTCAGCGCGATGGTGACCGAGGTCGCCCCTCCGGATGCGGTCGGCACGGCGCTCATGCTCCAGACCTCGCTCGGCTTCCTGCTCACGATGGTGACGATCCAGGCGATCCCGGCGATGGTCGACGTGGTCGAGTGGCGGTGGGCGTTCGCGCTCCTCGCCCTCGGGCCGGCCGCGGGCATCGCGAGCATTCGTCGTCTTGTACGCGGCGGCGCTCTATCTTCCGCCATGACCCACGCTCCCGGCCGCTGAGCCGCGTGTCCCTCCTCGTCGCCGCGGCGCCCCGCTGGCTCCTCTTCACGGCCCTCGTGGCGGTGCTCGGCGCACTCTGCGGACGCTGGCTGATCGCCCCGCGGGTCGAGTGGGAAGACGACTCGGACGGGGCGCTCGAGCGGACGGCCGCGCGGCTTGCGGTCGCCGGAGCACTCCTCATGCCGCTCGCCTTCGGGCTCGTCTTCCACCGCCAGCTCGTCGAGTTCCACGACCCGTTCGCCACGTGGCGCGAGGATGCGAGCCTCCTGCTGACCGGGACCCCGTGGGGTCGGAGCTGGACGGTCGCGACGGCCGCATCGGGGCTTCTTCTGGCCGCGGCGGTCGGCGTCGCCCTCGGCCGGCGCCTCGCCTGGTGGGCGGTGACGTCGCTCGTGCTCGGCCTCTCGGTCTATCCGGCCCTCTCCGGACACGCCGCGGCGGGCGAGCTGTCGTTCGCCACGCTCCCCGCCGACGTGGTGCACGTGGCGGCGATGGGCGCCTGGGTCGGGGGGCTCGCCTACGTGCTGCTCGCCGACCGGGCGATCCGCCAGGCGGGCGGCGCAGAGCGTCTCGCCGAGCTGGTGGCGGCCTTCTCGCCCGTGGCGCTCGTGTCGGTTCTGCTGCTGGTCGTGACCGGCGCCTTCGCCTCTTGGGTGCACCTGGCCGGGCCCGGAGACCTGCTGACCACAGAGTACGGGCGCATCCTCCTCGCGAAGCTCGGTGGCGTGGCCGCCGTGGCCGCTCTGGGTCTGCGCAACTGGCGCGTCCTGACGCCCAGGCTCGCGGAGCCGGGCGTTCCCGCGGGGCTGAGACGCTCGGCGGGAGTCGAGCTGCTCGTGGCCCAGGTGGTTCTGATGGTGACGGCCGTCCTGGTGCAGACGCCCCCGAGCGGGCACTGACGGGTGCTGCACGTCGCGATCGGGGCGGGCCTCGTGCTCGGAATCCTGACCGGGCTCCTCGGAGCGGCCGGCTCGGACCTCTTTCTCTCGTTGGCGCTCGCGTCCGAACCCCTCGGGACCGCCTTCATCAGCGCGATCCGGATGGTGATCGTGCCGCTCGTGATGGCGGTCATCTTCACCGGGGTGGCAGGCCTGGGTGATCCGCGCCGGCTGGGCCGGCTCGGGGCGACGACGATCGGCTTCTTCTGGGCGACGCTCATCCCCGCGATCCTCATCGGGATGGGCGTCATGCGGCTCGCCCTGGTCTTCGCGCCGGCCGTCGAGGTGCCACCGGCCGCGGCTCGGGAGGCGCCCGCGCTGCCCGGGCTGGTCGACTTCCTCGTGGGTCTCGTTCCGTCCAACCCGTTCGCCGCGGCCGCCGACGGCGCTCTGCTGCAGCTCATCGTCTTCACGGCGCTCTTCGCGGCCGCCGCCGGGGCCCTCGAGGACGAGAAGCGTCGACGTCTGCTGGACTTCGCCGAGGCCGCCTCCGACGCGCTCATCAAGCTCGTCGGATGGATCCTGTGGACGGCGCCGCTCGGGATCTTCGGGCTCGCGGCCCCGGTGACTGCGCGGCTGGGGTGGGGCCTGATCGGGAGCCTGGCCGTCTTCATCGTGGCGGTCGTCCTCGCGTTGGGCGTCTTCATCGCGGTCGTCTACCTTCCGCTCGTGCGCTGGTTGGGCGGAATCGGGCCCATGCGCCTGCTCGGCGGGACGTTCGGCGCGGCCTCGATCGCCTTCTCCACGACGAGCACGGCCGCGGCGCTCCCGGTGACGCTCGACGAGGCGAAGCGGGCGCTGGGCGTCTCGGAGACGGTTGCCGATCTCGTGCTTCCCCTCGGCGCCTCCATGTATCGAGCCGGCTCAGCCCTCTTCCAGGGCGCCTCGATCGTCTTCCTCGCGCACCTCTACGACGTGGCGATCCCGCTGTCGGCGGTGGGTGGGGCGGTGCTCGCCACGTTCATGGTCTCCCTCACCGTTGCGCCGGTCCCCTCGTCCGGAGTCGTCACACTCGCACCCGCCCTCGACACGGTCGGCATCCCGCTGGAAGGACTCTCGATCCTGCTCGGCATCGACCGCGTGCCCGACATGTTCCGGACCACGACGAACCTGATCGGGCAGATCTCGGCGTCGGTGGTGGTCGACGGCTGGGTCGGCGACTCGGCCGAGTTCGGAGAGGGCGGGGCGCTCGCGGTCAACCCGGGGTCGTCCGGATCCGCCAGACCCCCAGGGTGAGGACCGGCACGACGTACACCACGATGAAGCCGATCGTCAGCGTCCCGTAGCCGCGGGCGATGAGCCCGGTGAGTCCGAAGCTGCTCACGGCGGTACCCACCGCCAGTAGGCCGAGCGCGATCGCCGGCCGTGCCCAGGGGGCGAGCTCGCCGTCCCGGTCGTGGCGAAGCCCGGAGATGCGCTCGTTGACGGCGTGGATCAGCCCCGCGCCGGTCTCGATCAGGGTGCCGAAGAGCACGACCTGGAACGCGATCTGGAAAGGCCGGGAGCCGAGTCGCTCCAGCAGGACGGTTGCCGGAACTGTCGCCTCGAGGATCCCGGGGTAGAGCCCCGTCATGGGGAGGTAGAAGAGGAGCCCCGGGATCATGGCGATGGGCCCCGTGAGCGCCCCGGCCGCGAGCGCCTCGGTGCGCGAGCCGTGCAGGCGCAGCGCCGCGAGGACCGGAGGAATCACGGCCAGATTGTAGCCCGCGTAGCGGATCCCGGCCCACGCCCACCCGGTCCCGACGGGCTCGGACGCCAGAGCCCGGCCGATCTCCGGGCCGAGCACGCGGAAGCAGGCGATGAAGAAGACCAGGTAGACCGCGTAGAGGACGAACGACCAGGCCGAAAAGACCTTTTCGATCGCCTCGTTGCCGCCGAAGACGAGCGCGCCGACCGAGACCATGACGGCACCCACGCCAAGCCAGTAGTTCAGCCCGAAGGTGTCGCTCATGATCTCGCCCGAAGCGGCCGCGACCACGGCGAGCACGATGAGCAGGAGGCCGACGTAGCAGGCCTCGAAGAGCCACCATGCGGGGCCGAGCAGGCGCTGGAAGAAGTGACGGTAGTCGAAGGCGCCCCAGAGCCGCGCGAGCTCGTACGTCGCCATCGCGACCGCACTGAACACGGCGGTGCTCGCCGCGATGGCCAGGAGACCTCCGGCGGGTCCCTCGCGCAGGAAGAACTCCGAGAGCTCGGCTCCGGTCCCGTACCCGCCCGCGATGACGACGGACTGGAAGAGGAAGCCGGGCAGGAGGTAGCGGCGGAAGGCGGAAGATCCGGTCATGCCGGCGAGAATAGAGCGCCGCCTTGACCGGGGCGAGCCGGACCCCGAAGGTCGTGCGCCATGGACACGCTGCCTCCCTGGGCGTTCGGCGTCGGGCAGGTCGCCCTCCTGCTCCTGATCGCGGCCGTCGCGCATCGCATCGCGATCCGCATGGGCCGCGACGCGATGCGCAGGGCAGCCACGCGCACGTCGGTCACGTGGGACGACCGGATCATCGAGCGGCGCGCCTTCGCCCGTCTGACCAACGCGATTCCCGCCGCGATCGTCTACTTCGGCATCGGCCCGGCGCTCGGCCTGACGCCCGGGCAGATCGCCGCCGGAGAGAGCCCGATCGCTCTGGCGGCGCTGGTGACGCAGCGGGTGGCGCTCTCGGTCGTCGCCATCGCGGGCGCCCTGTCGGCGAACGCCCTGCTGTCGGCCGTCAACGACATCTACAACGATTCGTACTCGGAGGCGAAGAGCCGCCCCATCAAGGGGTATCTGCAAGTCGTCGGGCTCGGGATCTGGATCGCCGCCGCCGTGATCGTGGTCTCGATCCTCGCGGACCGCTCCCCGGTCGTCTTCCTCTCCGGCCTGGGCGCGCTGACGGCGGTGCTGATGCTCGTGTTCCGCGACACGATCCTCTCGCTCGTGGCCAGCCTGCAGATCATGTCGAACGACATGATCCGAATCGGCGACTGGGTCGAGATGCCTCAGGCGAACGCCGACGGCGACGTGATCGACATCGCGCTGCACACCGTCAAGATCCAGAACTGGGACAAGACGATCTCGACGATCCCGACGCACCGATTCATCACCGAGTCCTTCAAGAACTGGAGGGGGATGAGCGAGGCGGGCGGGCGGCGCATCAAACGGGCCCTGGCGCTCGACCTCTCCACGATCCGCTTCCTCACCCCGGACGAGGTCGAGCGGCTGGGCCGCTTCGAGCTGCTGCGCGACTACATGCGACGGAAGCGCGACGAGCTGGCGGAGGACGCAGTCCGCACGCGGACCGGGGGCGACGACGTGGTGCCCGAGCTGAGGCGGCTCACGAACGTGGGGACCTTCCGTGCGTACGTGATTGCGTACCTGAGGGCACACCCGATCGTCCACGACGAGATGACGCTCCTGGTCCGTCAGCTCGCCCCGACCCCTCGGGGCCTGCCGATCGAGATCTACTGCTTCACCAGCGACACGGCGTGGGCGCGCTACGAGTCGATCCAGGCCGACATCTTCGACCACCTCATCGCCGTCCTCCCCGACTTCGGGCTCAAAGTGTTCCAGGAGCCCGCCGGCTCGGACCTGATCGCGGCCGGTGCCGACTTCACCGGTCGAGGTCGGGCGGAGCATTCTTCGCCCGAGGGGTAGCAGCCGGGAACCGATCGAAACCAACCGCTCCGCCTCCCTCCCATGGACCTTCACATCGGACGTCCGCTGGCGCGTCCGGAGATCGAGCACCTGCTCGCCGAAGCGCGTGAGCGGACGCTCCTGCTCACCGCTTCGCTCTCCGACGACGAGCTCCGCCGACAGCACGATCCACTCATGAGTCCCATCGTGTGGGACCTCGGTCACATCGCGCACTTCGAGGACGTCTGGCTGCGCGAGAATCTGCGCAGTGGGGACACGGGGTCCGAGGGTCTTCGAGGGATCTACAACCCGTTCGAGAATCCCCGCGCCGTCCGCGACTCCCTGCCGCTGCCGACGCTGCCCGAGTGCCGTGACTACCTGGGGAGCGTGCGTCGAGCCGTGCTCGAGGGTCTGCGGGATCTGCCGACCGACCTCACGGCCGGCGAAGCGACGCCGCTCCTCGCCGACGGCTTCGTCTTCCGGATGGTTCTGCAGCACGAATACCAGCACAACGAGACGATCCTCCAGACGCTCCAACTGAAGCAGGGCCGACCGTACGCCGCGCCTCGGCAGCTCGCGGCGCCTCCGCCCGACCCTTCGGCGCCCGCCCCCGGGACGATGGTGCGCTTTCCCGGCGGCCCGGTGCCGATCGGGACGGACGATCGCTCGGTCGCCTACGACAACGAGCGGCCGAGCCACTCGGTCGAGCTCGCCCCGTTCCGGATCGACGCGCATCCGGTCACGAACGGGGAGTACGCGGCGTTCGTGGAGGCGGGCGGCTACGAGGAAGACGGCGTGTGGACCGAGGCGGGACGTGCGTGGCGGGACGAGGCCGGGCTCGCCGCGCCGAAGTACTGGACACGTGGCGACGACGGTTGGACGGAGCGCTTCATGGACCGGGTGGGCGCCCTCGACCCCCTCCGGCCGGTCGTGAACGTCTCGTACTGGGAGGCCGACGCATACGCCCGCTGGGCGGGCAAGCGACTCCCCACGGAGCTCGAGTGGGAAGCCGCGGCGAGCTTCGATCCGGCGAGCGGCACCGCGTCGCTCTACCCGTGGGGAGACACGGCACCGTCGGCTTCCCGGGCGAATCTGGACGCCGCGCTGTTCGAGACCACGCCGGTCGGCAGCTACCCGGAGGGTCGATCCCCCGTCGGGTGCTGGGACATGATCGGGAACGTATGGGAGTGGACCTCAAGCGACTTCGACGGCTACCCCGGCTACGAGACGTTTCCCTACCCGGAGTACTCCGAGGCCTTCTTCGGAGACGAGTACAAGGTCCTGCGCGGCGGGTCGTGGGCGACCCGCTACGGAGCGGTCCGAAGCACCTTCCGCAACTGGGACTACCCCATCCGACGACAGATCTTCAGCGGCTTTCGCTGTGCCCGGGACGACGAGTGAGGTCGAGACGATGACGACGGACACGAACCGCGACGTCTCCACCGTGGAGACGGACGCCCCCCCGGACTCGCGCCTCGAGGAGGTGCTCGACGGGCTGCGCCGTCCGGATCGCAGGATCTCGTCGAAGTACCACTACGACGAGCGCGGTTCGGAGCTGTTCGAGCGCATCACGACGCTGGAGGAGTACTACCCCACGCGGGTCGAGCGTGCCCTCCTGGAGCATCGGATGCCCGGGTGGATCGCGGACCTCTGTCCGGCCACGCTCGTGGAGCTCGGGGCCGGGAGCGCGGAGAAGTCCCGCGTGCTCCTCGATGCGATGGTGCGGAGCGGGTGTGGCCGTGCCTACGTCCCGGTCGACGTGTCCGCGGACTTCCTCGCCGCGACGGCGGCGGCGCTACGCGAAGAATATCCGGGGCTCGTGGTCATGCCCGAGGTGGCGGACATCACCGAGCCGCTCGACCTCCCCTCGGAGCTCCCGCACCCGCGCTGGATCGCTTTCCTGGGGAGCACGCTGGGCAACTTCGAGCCGCACGAAGCGACGAGCCTCCTGACTCGGGTCGCGGGTCGGCTGCGGAGCGATGATCACTTCCTGCTCGGCGTGGATCTCAGACCGGGACGGGTCAAGACGGTGGAGCGCATCGAGCAGGCGTACGACGACGCGGCCGGCGTGACGGCCGAGTTCAGCCTGAACATTCTGCGCGTCCTGAACGACGAGTTCGGAAGCGACTTCGACCCGACGGGCTTCCGGCATCGCTCCGGGTACGACGTGGAGGCGGGTCGGATCGAGACCTTCCTCGTCTCGATCCGCGACCAGACGGTGACGTTCCCGGGCGGGCACGTCTTCGATATTGCGGAAGGCGAAGCGATCCGTTCCGAGATCAGCTCCAAATACGATCGCCCGACGATCGACGGCTTGTTCACCGACGCCGGGCTGGCCGTCGATCGCTGGATCGAGGACGAGGATGGCTTCTACGCGCTGGTGCTGGGGCGTCCGACGCGGTGAGGTGGCGGCGGGAGGAGCGGCAGACGGAAGGTCAGGGACCGACGGGAGTTCAGGGGAAGACCGGTCGCCAGTAGAACGAGTTCCTCCCGATCACGAACCCCCCGATCGCGCCCACCGAGCCGAGGAGCACGGCCCCCTGGACCATGCCGTTGCGCTCCTCCGTCTGGCAGTCGATGAGGTCCGTGCACCGGAACGAGGCCCAGAGCAGCCCGCCGACGCCCCCGACGAGCGCTCCGACACCGACGCCCCACAGGCTTCCCTGCAGCCAGTGCGTATCGCGGACGGAGACGCCGCGGATGTCCGGGAAAGGGATGTCGACGCTCGTCCCGTCCTGCTCGAGGCCCACGCTTCGGTTGCCGACGCTCATGACGTAGGCGTCCTCGACAAAGAAGGACGGCGTCACGACCTGGACCGGAACCGCCGAATCGAGTCCGGAGAAGATGTCGGCCAGTCGCGCGTCGAGGGTCGACTGGGCGGCGACCGGGCCTGCCGCGAGGAGCAGCGTCAGCAAGACGGGCGCGGTGGAAGGGACGAGGCTTCGGGCCATGGCGTGCAGTGGAGTGGGTGCGTCGGACGCGGTATCGCGGGTAGGCGCCGCCCGAACATACGCGACGACGGAAAGCGGGTTACGAACGGCCCGGCACGCGATCACATGCGCGGCAGCGTCACGCCGACCTGCTTCATGTACTTGCCCTTCCGGTCGGCGTAGGCGACCTCCGGCTCCTCGTCCCCCTCGAAGAAGAGGAGCTGGGCGATCCCCTCGCCACCGTAGACCTTGGCGGGCAGGGGGGTCGTGTTGGAGATCTCGAGCGTGAGATACCCCTCCCAGGTCGGCTCGAGAGGCGTCACGTTCACGATGAGGCCGCAGCGGGCGTAGGTGGACTTGCCGACGCACACGACGAGGACGTCGCGTGGAATCCGGAAGTACTCCTCGGTGCGCGCGAGGGCGAAGGAGTTGGGCGGGATGATGCACTCGGGGCCCTTTATGTCCACGAAGGAGCGGTCGTCGAAGTTCTTCGGGTCGACGACCGAGTTGTGGACGTTGGTGAAGACCTTGAACTCGCGCGAGACGCGGATGTCGTACCCGTACGACGAGATCCCGTACGAGATCTTCCCGTCTCGGACCTGGCTCGCCTCGAAGGGCTCGATCATCCCGTGCTCTTCGCACATGCGACGGATCCACCTGTCACTCTTGATCGGCATCTACGCAGCGGGGCTGAGGGGCGATTCGCGGCCCCCGGGACGGGCGTACGGAGCGGGTGTCCGGACCGCTTCCCCGGGAGCGGAAGGGGCGCTGTGGGCGGCGGAAGATAGGCGCACCCGAGGGGGGCGGCAAACCGGCGTAAGTCAACGGATCTGAACGTCTTGTCCAGTTGACACCCCCCCGCGGTTTCGGATACCTTTCGGCCCGATTTTCGCCTCGTGATTCTTTTCACAAAGCACCGACGCCTTCCATGTCGGGAGAGTATCTCCCCCTTCTCATGCTCCTCGGCGTTTCGATCCTGAACGCCGTGGGCATCGTCGTCACCTCGCACATCTTCAACCCGCGTCGCGACACCCCGCAGAAGCTCATGCCCTACGAGTCGGGCATGATCCCGCTCGGCAGCACGAAAGCGCGCTTCTCGGTGAAGTTCTACATGGTCGCGATCAGCTTCATCGTCTTCGACCTGGAAACGATCTTCCTGATTCCGTGGGCGGTGCACATGAGGGAGCTCGGCTGGAGCGCCTTCGTGGCCATGTCGATGTTCGTGGCGGTTCTCGCTCTGGGCCTCGCCTACGAGTGGAAGAAAGGAGGCCTCGAATGGGACTGAGCGATCATCTTCCCGGCGGCGGCCAGTCGAAGACGAGCGGCGGGATCTTCGGGGCCGGGAGCCCGACGTTCCTCACGAGCCGCGTCGATGCGATCGTGAACTGGGGACGCCTCAACTCCCTCTGGCCGATGCCGTTCGGGACGGCCTGCTGCGCGATCGAGATGATGGCGTCGGCGGCGTCGAACTTCGATCTGGCTCGCTTCGGGATGGAGCGGATGTCGTTCAGCCCGCGGCAGGCCGATGTCCTCATCTGCGCGGGAAGGGTCCCGTACAAGCTCGCGCCCGTGCTGCGCCGCATCTGGGATCAGATGCCGCAGCCCAAGTGGGCGATCTCCATGGGCGCCTGTGCCAGCTCCGGCGGCGTCTTCGACGTCTACTCGATGGTGCAGGGGATCGACACGATCATCCCGGTCGACGTCTACATCCCGGGGTGCCCGCCCCGGCCCGAGGGTCTGATCTACGGCCTCATGATGATCCAGGAGAAGATTCGGGAGGAGAGCCTCACCCGACACTTCGAGCACCGGGCCGAGGATCCGAGCCGGGTCGCACAGCCTCGCGCGAACGAGCTCGAGGTCGCGGGCCTGACCGGTCCGTTCGGAAACTCCACGCACCAGGAACGCCTGTCGACGGGCGAGGTGCCGCAGCCCGAGTCGGACGCCGCGGCGGAACCGGTCGTCGACTGATCGGATGAGCGAAGCGAATTCGAGTCCGCTCGATGCCGTCGAGCTGGGCCCGGCCGCCGCCGACGCGGCCGATCACGGTTCGTTCGACTCCACCGGGTCGCCCGACGACCACCCCTCCGTCGCGGCGCTCCTCGATCGCTTCGGTGACGAGGTGCTCCGCTACCGGCTGAACGCGGGGGACCAGTACGTGGTGTGGATCCGGCCGGGACGCAGCCACGAGATCCTCTCCTGGCTGCGGGACGACCCCGACCATCGGTACGACATGATGTCCGACGTGACCGGCGTCGACTACGGCGGCGGGCGTCCGGTGGAAGTCGTCTACCAGATGTTCTCGACGGTGCACCTGCGCGCACTGCGGGTGCGCTGCCCGCTGCCTCTCGATGCGCTCGAGATCGACTCGGTCGTCGATCTGTGGCGCTCGGCCGACTGGCTCGAGCGCGAGGTCTTCGACCTGTTCGGTGTGACCTTCCGGAACCACCCGGACCTGCGCCGCATCCTCATGCCGGACGACTACGCGGAAGGCCATCCGCTCCGGAAGGACTTCCCTCTGCGCGGGCGCTTCTCGCGCGCCGAACAGACGCGGCGCGCGCTGGCCCAGGACGTCGAGCGCTTCTACCTCGCGGACGACCTCGGGCACGGCGACCCGCAGGAGGTGGCCGCGAAGATCACGGGCGCGGAGCGCACGCTCGACGAAGGCGGTGGGTCGAACGCCGGCCCCACGCCCGAAGCGGCGGCCCGGGCCCCGGAGGCCGAGCGATGAGCACGAGGACGGTGGAGCTCACCGTAGGCGGCGGACGCGAGATGGGGCCCGGCGGGAGCGGGATTCCGAGCCCGCTCGAGCCGTTCGACATCCCCGAGCCGGACATCGGCACCGAGCGGATGCTCATCAACATCGGTCCGCAGCACCCGGCCACCCACGGGGTTCTGCGGCTCGTGTGCGAGCTCGACGGCGAGACCGTGACGCGTGTCGTCCCGCACATCGGGTACCTGCACTCGTCGTTCGAGAAGCTCGGCGAGTACCGCACGTGGAATCAGATTGTGCCGCTCACCGACCGCATGGACTATCTGGCGCCGCTCATCTACAACTGCGCCTACGTGATGTCCGTCGAGAAGCTCATGGGCATCGAGGTGACCGAGCGCTGCAAGGTCGTGCGCGTCATCCTGATGGAGCTGGACCGGATCTTCGGCCACCTCCTCTGGCTCGGTACGACGGCGATCGACGTCGGGGCGTTCACGCCCTTCCTCTACTCGTTCCAGCAGCGCGAGAAGATCTACGAGCTGCACGAGAGCCTCACGGGCGCCCGCATCACCACGTCCGCGACGCGGGTCGGGGGGATGATGGCCGACCTCCCGGAGGGCTGGCTCGATCAGCTCCTCGACTTCCTGGACCACTTCCCGAAGACGCTCGACGAGGTGGATCGGCTCCTCACGGGCAACCAGATCCACATCGGGCGCACGCAGGGCGTCGGTGTGATCACCGCCGACGAAGCGATCAACTACGGCTTCACGGGACCGAACCTGCGCGCGGCCGGCGTCCCGTACGATGTGCGCAAGGATCGTCCGTACTACGACTACGAGACGTACGACTTCGAGGTCCCGGTCGGCGAGCACGGCGACTGTTACGACCGCTACCTCTGCCGGATGGAGGAGATGAGACAGTCGGTCGGCATCCTGCATCAGGCGATGGCGCGCCTGCCCGGCGGGCCGATCAACGTGGAGGATCCGAACATCTCGCTCCCCTCGAAGACGGACGCGATGTCCGACATGGAGAGCATGATCCACCACTTCAAGCTCATCACCGAAGGGATCCCCGCGCCCGAAGGCGACTGCTACCTGGCGGTCGAGGGCTCGAAAGGCGAGCTCGGGATGTATCTGGTCGCCGAGGAAGGGGGGACGAAGCCCGTGCGCTGGCGCGTGCGCCCGCCGTCGTTCGTGAACCTCTCCGTGATCCCGAAGCTCGCCGAGGGCCACCTCGTCTCGGACCTCATCATGATCAACGCGAGCCTCGACATCGTGCTCGGCGAGATCGACCGATGAGCGATGTCCCCTTCCGGAATCCGGGGTGGGCCGGCAACACCGGGGA
>JANQME010000151.1 GCA_028280205.1 Longimicrobiales bacterium | reverse complement strand
CCGGTCGGCGGGGCCCAGTGGTCGAAGCCACCCCGCTCCAGCCGCTCGCGACTGCCGTCCGCCCGCTCGAGCCAGACGCCCTCGCCCTCGGCGACCGAGCCGACCCTCGTGACCGGCACGCCGAAGCGGCTCTCGAACTCTTCCACGTCCACCACATCCGGATCGGTGACGAAACAGAGCTCATAGTCCTCTCCGCCGTGGAGCGCCGCGCTCAAGGCCTCGCCCGCCGTGAGCGCGTCCTTCGCCGCGGACGCCACCGGAATCCGTTCCTCCTCGAGCGTGATCGTCACTCCGGAGGCCGCCGCGAGGTGGCCGACGTCGCCGGCAAGTCCGTCCGAGAGGTCGATCATGGCGTCGACCACCTCGCGCTCCACCAGACAGCAGGCCTCGGCGATGCGCGCCCGAGGCGTGGCGTACGCGGCCCGCAGCTCCGAGGCCGGCTCCTCGCCGCGCTCCCACAGCCGCACGGCCGCGGCCGCGGCCCCGAGCGTGCCCGTCCCCCAGACGTGGTCCCCGGGCTCGGCGCCGTCGCGCTGCACCGGCCAGTCCGCGCACCCGAGCGCGACGACATCGAGCACCAGCGGGCCGGGTGACCGCGAGAGGTCGCCGCCGGCGACGGCGATCCCGTGCTCGGCCGCCGCGGCCTGAACCCCCCGGACGACCGCCTCCACGTCCACCGTGTCTCCGCGTGGAGCCGCGAGCGACAGCAACAGCGCGAGGGGCTGCGCACCCATCGCCGCCAGATCGGAGAGCCCGGCGACCGCGGCCCGACGG
Source organism: Longimicrobiales bacterium (assembly GCA_028280205.1). GTDB lineage: Bacteria > Gemmatimonadota > Gemmatimonadetes > Longimicrobiales > Gaopeijiaceae > UBA2589. Next base: position 1,632 of record JANQME010000151.1, on the reverse strand, counting down.
CCGATCTCGATGTCCGAGAGCCAGGAGCGGCGGAAGTGGACGTCCTCGATCGAGAGGTCTGTGCTCACGACCCATCCGTCACGCAGGACGGCCGCGTCGTCGCCGGGTCCGACCAGGACGCTCGACAGGGACTCCGGCGCCTCCGCCAGAAGACGGCGGATCAGGTCGAACTCGCCCCCGGCCCCCATGCGAATCGTGCGCGTCATCGTACCTCCCGCCTCCTGTTCTCCGTCGTCCACACCCATCCGGGTGGTACCGGGACCGTCATCGAGCGGGATCGGCGTCGAAGGTCACGAGGGGCAGATCGAGCTCGGTGTACGCCGGGACCGTCTCGGTGAGCACGTGCGGCAGCTCCTCCACGACGTCCGAGGGCGTCAGCCCGGCGCCGAAGCCGGCACGCCGGGCGGATCGACCCGAAAGATAGAGGCCAAGGCCGCCGGCGGTGCACGCGTCGACGCGGGCCGCCAGAAGGGCGGCGCACACGCCCGAGAGCGTGTCGCCCATCCCGGCCACCGCCAGGTCGGAGCTGCTCTGGGTGTCGACGAGCAGCGGCTGGGCGGGGGCGGCCACCAGCGACGGGGCGCCCTTGTAGAGTACGGCGCACCCGAACCGTTCCACGGCGCGCCGGAGCGTCGCGACACGATCGGCGTCCTCCTCGGATCCCAGGAGACGGCGCATCTCGCCCGGGTGCGGCGTGAGCAGGACGGGACGGGACACCGCGACCCGCTCGACCTCGATCACGCCCTCGGCCGCGAGGTTGAGGGCGTCGGCATCGAGCAGGAGCGGAGGGCCTCCCTCGCGTGCCACCCGCTTCAGGAGCTGCTGGGCACCCTCGTCCGTCCCGAGCCCCGGACCGATGGCCACCGCGTCGCTTTGCGCCATCGCGGCGTCGAGCGCGTCGACGTCCCGGTCGACGTGGATCGCCTCCGGGAGCGCCTGTTGGACGATCTCGCGGTTCGCCTCGGCCGTGCAGACGCGCACGAGTCCGGCACCGGCCCGAAACGCGCTGCGCGCGGCCAGCACGACCGCGCCGGCCATGCCCATCGAGCCCCCGACCAGGAGCACGCGGCCCACCCGGTTCTTGTGCGTGTCCGTGTCCCGACGCGGAAGCCGGTCGCGAGCCCAGCCGGGCGTGACGACGACCGCCGCGGCGTCTTCCGGCTCGAGCGGAGGGAAGCCGATCTCGACGACGACGTGGCGGCCCACCCGTGCACGCGCAGGGTGCAGGAGCGCGCCGAGCTTGGGGGCGCCGAAGGCGACCGTGACGTCGGCCCGAACGGCCGTGCCGGGGAGCGCACCCGTCGTGGCGTCGATCCCGGACGGTACGTCCAGCGCCACCACCGGAGTCGGGGCGGCGCTCAGCCGCTCGATCGCCTGCGCGTACGCCGCCCGAGGCTCGCCGCGGGCGCCGGTCCCGAGAAGGCCGTCGAGCACCACGTCGGCGCTCGAGAACGCAGCCGCCCACCCGGGCCCGTCGAGCGCCGCGGCCGCTACGGTCCGTACAGGCCAGCCATGGAGGAGCGGCTCGGGCTCGGGACAATCACCGACGAGAATCGCGGTCGCCTCGACACCCCACGACGTGAGCGTGCGCAGCGCGACCAGGGCGTCCCCGCCGTTGTTCCCCGAGCCGAT
>JANQME010000144.1 GCA_028280205.1 Longimicrobiales bacterium | reverse complement strand
TCGGTCGGCTGCTTCGTCGGCCGGTACGCGCGGTGGATCGCCGCGATTCAACCGAGGAAACGGATCGAATGAGCGCCCGTAAGATCACCGTCGTCGGGGCGGGGAACGTAGGTGCGACCGCTGCGCAGCGGATCGCCGAGAAGGAGCTGGCCCGCGAGGTCGTGATGATCGACATCGCCGAGGGCATTCCGCAGGGGAAGGGGCTCGATCAGTGGGAGAGCGCTCCCATCGAGGGCTTCGACTCCCGCGTCATCGGAGCGAACGACTACGACGCCGCCGCGGGCTCCGACATCTTCGTCGTCACCGCCGGAATCGCCCGCAAGCCGGGGATGAGCCGCGACGACCTCCTGAAGACGAACGCCGGCATCGTGAAGTCGGTCTCCGAGGAGATCGCGCGCGTGGCTCCGGACTCGATCGTCATCATGGTCTCGAACCCGCTCGACGTCATGGCGTGGCAGGCGATGCAGTCGACCGGCTTCCCGCGCGAGCGGGTGATCGGGATGGCGGGGGTGCTCGACACCGCCCGCTACCGCTCCTTCATCGCGATGGAGCTGGACGTGAGCGTGGAGGACATCCAGGCGCTCGTCCTGGGGGGGCACGGCGACACGATGGTCCCGCTCCTCAGCTACACGACGATCTCCGGGATTCCGCTGACGCAGCTCTGCAGCCAGGAGCGGATCGACGCGATGATCGAGCGCACCCGGAAGGGGGGCGCGGAGATCGTCGGCTACCTCAAGACCGGGTCCGCGTACTACGCGCCCTCCGCCGGCGCCGTCCAGATGGTCGAGGCCATCGTGAAGGACAAGCGCCGGATCCTCCCCTGTGCCGCGTACCTCACCGGCGAGTACGGGCAGGACGGCATCTTCCTCGGCGTCCCCTGCAAGATCGGGGAGGGCGGCCTGAAGGAGATCATCGAGGTCGAGCTCAACGAGAGCGAGCGGGCGGCGCTCCAGAGCAGCGCCGACGCGGTCCGAAGCACGATCGCGGCTCTCGGCTGACGACGTGGACGGGGAGGGGCCGACGGGCCTCTCCCCGCTTCTCTTTGTGAACGGGCTCCGAGGGGGCCCACCCGTTCCGTGACCACGGAGTAGGAATGCGACGCGTCGCGAGTCTCTACCGATCCTCGGTGGGGAAGAAGATCCTGATGGCGGCCTCCGGGCTGCTCCTCTTCGGCTTCATCGTCGGCCACATGGCCGGGAACCTCAAACTCCTCCAGGGCGCCGACGCCTTCAACGCGTACGGTGTCTTCCTGCGCGAGTTCGGCTACCCGATCCTGCCGAAGTACGGCTTCCTCTGGCTCTTCCGCATCCTCCTCCTCGGAGCGGTGGTCCTGCACTTCGTCTCGGCCTTCCAGCTCTGGTCGGCGTCGAACAGGGCGCGGGGCACCTCGAAGTACGGGAAGAAGCAGAGCCTCTCCTTCAGCTACGCCTCGCAGACGATGCGGTGGGGCGGGGTGATCCTCCTCCTCTTCATCGTCTACCACCTCCTGCACCTGACGACCGGCCAGGCGCACCCGGACTTCATCTACGGCGACATCTACCACAACTACGTGGTCGCCTTCCGGAGCCCGCTCGTGCTCGGCTTCTACCTGCTCGCCCAGGCGGCGCTCTGCCTGCACCTGTACCACGGCCTGTGGTCGGCGACGCAGACGCTCGGCGCGAGCCACCCGAAGTACAACGCCATGCGCCGCCCGATCTCGCTCGGCTTCGCCGTCGTGATCTTCGTCGGGTTCATGATTCCGCCCTTCCTGGTCTTCGCCGGGGTCGTGGGCGGATCGGTCGCATAAGGAGATTCGAATGAAGCTGGACGCGAAGATCCCCGAGGGGCCGATCGAGAAGAAGTGGGACAAGCACCGCTTCGACATGAAGCTGGTGAACCCCGCGAACAAGCGGAAATACAGCGTGATCGTGGTCGGAACCGGCCTCGCCGGAGGCGCCGCCGCCGCGACGATGTCCGAGCTCGGCTACCGGGTGAAGGCGATCACCTACCACGATTCGCCTCGCCGGGCGCACTCGATCGCCGCGCAGGGTGGCATCAACGCCTCGAAGAACTACCAGTCGGACGGCGACTCGACCTACCGCCTCTTCTACGACACGGTGAAGGGCGGCGACTTCCGCGCGCGCGAGTCGAACGTCTACCGGCTGGCACAGGTGTCGAACAACATCATTGACCAGTGCGTCGCGCAGGGCGTGCCCTTCGCGCGCGAGTACGGCGGCCTGCTCGACAACCGGTCGTTCGGCGGCGCGCAGGTGAGCCGCACCTTCTACGCGCGCGGCCAGACCGGCCAGC
>JANQME010000117.1 GCA_028280205.1 Longimicrobiales bacterium | reverse complement strand
GAGCACGAGGTTGCTGAGGCCCGGAGCGACACCGCAGTCGATCAGGCAGGGTACGCCCGCCTCTTCAGCGACAACCTCGAGCTCGGCCGAGTCCTCGGGGAAGAACGAGATGTCGACGACCGGCTTGCCTTCCCGCACGACCCGTTCGACGGTTCGGTAGCCCATGAAGCCGGGGACCGCGCCCACCACCAGGTCGGCGTCCGACACGGCCTTCGCCACCGTCTCCGACTTCGACAGGTCCGCGACGACCCCGTCGGCCCCGAACTCGGTCATCCGCTCCACCGCCACGGGGTCGAGGTCGACCACCAGAACGTCGTAGTCGTCCTCGGCCGCGAGATCCCGCACGATGGCACTTCCGACGCGGCCGCCGCCCAGTACCACGATCTTCACGTTCGTCCTCCGGTGCGATTCGGGACCGCGAAATCAGTCCAGACTCCCGACGCTGTGCAAGGGGCTCCTCCCGACCCGTCATACGGATCGGAAGCGACGCGAGTGGCTTGCGGAGGAGGTGCGCACGATGAGCGAACGGACGCGATGGATCCGGGCGGCCGGGGTGGCCTTCGCCCTGGTGGCGGCGGGCTCCGCGCCGGGAGCGGCGCAGGGCTGGATCGAGCCCGGCGTGAACCGTGGCGGCTTCGCGGTCGCCCGCGTGCGAAGCGAAGTGCAGGTGCGCATTCTCGGACGGGTGGCTCGGGTCGAGGTGACGGAGTGGTTCGAGAACCGGGGCGCCCGTCTCGCCGAGGGCGAGTACCTCTACCCCCTCGCGGGAGAGGCCGTCTTCGAGGGATTCTCGCTCTGGCAGGGCGAGACGGAGCTGCGCGGAGAGATCATGGATGCGGACCGGGCGCGCGACATCTACGAGGAGATCGTGCGGCGCCGTGCCGACCCGGCGCTCATCGAGCTCGCCGGGTTGGGTCTGGTGCGCGCCCGCGTCTTCCCCATTCAGCCGGGAGAGACCCGCAAGGTGTCGCTGCGCTACACACAACTGCTGGATCGGGCGGGAGGTGCGCTTCAGCTTCGCTACGCGGGCGGCGTGCCCGCGAGCCAGGCCGGTGCAGGCGAGCATCCGCGCTCGGGGTCCGACGACGCGCCGACGATCTTCCGGGTCGTCGTGGACGACGCGGACACCTTTCTCGAGCCCTTCAGCCCGACCCACCCGCTCGCGGTCGAGCGCGGCGACGAGCGCATGCACGTCTCGGTGGACGGGGACGTTTTCGGCCGCATGGCCGTCTTCCTGCCCCTCGCCGGCGACGCCGTGGGTCTCTCGGTCGCGACGCACCGGCCGGTGGGCGAGGACGGCTACTTCATGCTCACGCTGTCGCCGGGTCGCGCATCGGGCGACGTTCAGCCGCGCGACATCACCGTGGTCATGGACGTGTCCGGATCGATGTCGGGCGAGAAGATCGAGCAGGCGAAGGCCGCGCTGCACCAGTTGCTGGGTACGCTGTCGCCGGACGACCGCTTCCGCCTCCTCTCCTTCTCGGGCGCCGTGTCCGCGCACGACTCCGACTGGTCGTCGCCGCGAGGACGCGGGCTCGCACGAGCCCGATCCTGGGTCGACGGCCTGGTCGCAGACGGGGGGACGAACATCGAGGCGGCGCTGCGCGAGGCGTTCCGACTGGAGAGCCCGCGCGATCGGCTCCCGGTGGTCCTCTTTCTGACCGACGGCCTGCCGTCCGTGGGCTCCGAGTCGCCCGAGGAGCTGGCGGGCATCGCGGAGACCGGCGCCGGGCGTGCCCGGGTGTTCGCCTTCGGGATGGGGCACGACGTGAACACGCGGCTCCTCGATCGACTCGGCGAGGCGGGACGGGGCGACACCGACTACGTAGAGCCTGGCGAGAACGTCGAGCGCGCCTTCTCCCTGCTCGCGGCCAAGATCCAGCACCCGGTGCTCACGGATCTCCGTCTCTCCGGAGGGCCGATCGAGCTCGACGAGGTCTACCCCGTGCGGATCCCCGACGTCTTCGCCGGGGAGGAGCTCGTGCTCTTCGGCCGCTTCGGCGGTGACGGTCAGAGCCAGCTCACCGTCTCCGGTGAGCGAGAGGGGCGCCTCCTCGACTTCTCGACGGAAGCGATCTTCCCCGAGACCTCGGAGGCGAACGCGTACATTCCCCGGCTCTGGGCGTCCCGCAAGCTGGGCCATCTGGAGCGGCAGGTCTGGACCGAAGGCATGAGCGAGGAGCTCACCGAGCAGATTCGTGACGTGGCGCTCCGCTACGGGCTGCCGAGCCGCTTCACGTCCTACCTCGTGCAGGAGCCGGACTTCGTGGCCCTCGATGCCGGTGGGGCCGGCTCCGGGGGGCGCACGACCGGCGGCCGGGTCGGCTTCGCGCTGCCGGGGCTGGCGATGAGCATGAAGGCGGACCCCTCCGCCCTCGGCGCTCGGAACACCGCGCCCACGACCGGGGCCGACGCCGTCGCCGCGGCAGCTTCGGCCCGTCGCATGCGCTCGATGGCGTCGTCGCTGGAGCTCGCCGCCGCCGAGGACGAGATCATGCAGGCTGCGCTCGAGAAGGCGAGCGAGGCCCTTCCCCGCGACGCCGTGGCGGGGCGGGTCTTCGAGCAGCGAGACGACGTATGGGTCGATGTGGCGCACCGGGAGGACGCACGCATCGTGAAGCTCGCTCCGTACGGCCGCGCCTGGTTCGATCTGGTCGCGATGCTGCCGGAGGTCGAGGCCGCGCTGCGGGCCCACGAGAGCGTTGTGATCGCGGGCGCCGAGCTTAGTGTGGAGATTGGGGCAGGCGGCGCCGATTCGCTTGGAACCGACGAGCTCCGACGTCTCGTCGACGGGTTCCGTGGCGACCGCCCCGGGCGTTGAGCCGGAGCCCGGCCCGGGAGGAGGAAGGCGCGCGATGAGCGGCATCGACTGGAACGATCTCTACCGGACGACCTTTCCGGAGCTCGTCCGCTTCCTGCACCGGAAGGTGTGGGACGCGGAGCGGGCGCGGGACCTTGCGCAGGAGGCGTTCGTCCGGGCCCTCCAGCACGAGCCACGGAAGCCCCGGGCATGGCTCTTCCAGGTCGCGGCCAACCTGGCCCGCGACGAAGCGCGTACGGTGATCCGGCGGAAGAAGCACCTGGTCCTGCTCAAGGCCGAGGCCGAGGTGATGGAGGAGTCGAGCGGAGATCCGTCCGCCGATCTCGCCGAGCAGGAGCGGTGGGTGGGGGTGCGCGAAGCGCTCGACACCCTGTCGGAGAAGGACCGCGAGGCGCTGCTCCTGTGGGACGCGGGGCAGAGCTACACGGAGATCGCCAACCAGCTTGGGCTGGCCGTGGGCGCGGTGGGCACGACGCTCTCCCGCGCCCGGAAGCGGCTCGCAGCGGCTCACGAAGAATTGCAGAAGGAGAAGACCGATGTCGCACGTCGATGACGGTGCGCTGCACGCGTACCTGGACGGCGCACTCGACGAGTACCCGCCGGCGGAGGCAGCCCGCATCCGCGAGCACCTCGAAGGCTGCCCCGCGTGCTCGGAGCGGCTCGAGGAGGAGCGGAGCGTTCGCGCCCGAGCACATGACATCCTCGGGCTCGCGGCTCCCCAGGTGGAGCTTCCGAGCTTCGAGGAGTTGAGGGCGTACGTCGAGCGCACGCGGCCGGCGGGTCCGGCGATCCCGCTGCGCTCGTACCGGATGCGCCTCGCGGCGTCGGTCGTGCTGGCGCTGGGAACCGGCTGGCTGCTGCGAGGTGGCGTCCCGGGTGGCCTACCGGGCGATCGTACGGCTCCGGCTGTAACGTTGGAGTCCGAGGCGCCGCCGCCGCCGGCGCTGACGCAGGCTCCCGCGGAGGACGAGGGTGGCGTGGGCGTCGTGAGTCTCCTGGCCGAGGAGGACGTCGCTGTCGCCACCGGGAGCGGCACCGACGCAGTGGCCCGCGCGGCCTCGACACCGATCGAACCGACGTTCGAAGAGGAGAAGGCGCAGGAGGAGCTTGACGTGGCCGCCTCCCGGCGGGTGGCGGCCGCGGAGGCGGTCGTGGCGCCTGAGCCCGCTATGGCGACAGGCTTCGACACGGTGACCGACTTCGATGCGGACGTCGGCGTGTCCACGATGGTGGCGGAGGCTCCGGCCGTGCGTGGGGCGTCGGCCGATGCCGTGGAGCTGGGGGGGGAGCCGGTTCGGACCGGAGACGTGGCGGACGGCGGCGACGTGACTCGCGCGGACGACACGGCGGGGGAGGCGCAGGCCGGAGCCTCTCGCGGCGCGGTCGCCACGGAGGAGCTCGCGTCGGCGGATGTAACGCTCGACGCCGCGGAGAAGTCCGGCGCCGGGGAGGCCGAGCCGGAGGCGGGGGACACCGCGGGGGACGACCGAGACGCCGTGGTCGTCGAAGCCGTCCCCGAGAGCGCCGTGGTCGCGGAGGACGAGCGCCCCGAGCGCGCGCGGAGCGAGGGTCCGCCCGTCCGGTCGGCACTCGAGCAGAGCGCATTCACGGCGCTGCGCGCGCCCGCAGAGGAGGTCGACGCCCCCGCGGCGGACGTGCCGTCGCTCTCCGTCGCAGGCTACGAGGTGGTACGCGTGACCAACCTCGGCGAGGGCACGGAGCCGCTGGGCACGCTCGTCGTCCAGCGATTCGAGGACGGATCGACGTTCGAGGTCTACCACCTGGAGCCGGACGTGCCTCGGGAGGTTCTTCCCGCGCCGGACGAGACGCACAAGGAGGCGAGCGTGCTGGCCGAGACCGGCTGGATCGTGCTCCGCGGGCCACGCGAGGCGGCGGAGCTGCAGCTCCTTCTGGACGCGCTCTTCCCTCCGGGCTGACGAACGGCCTCCGAGCCCCGAGCTTTCGGTAGCCCGGCTCGATGCGGGCGGGGGACCCGTCCGTAGGTGGGCGGGCGGACTCAGCGCTCGGGAGGTACACATGCGGAGCACGCTCACCTTGGTCGCGGGGGTGCGATGAGCCTGCCCGGTGTGCTCGATGTCCTGGAAGGGTGGGACGGGATCGGCGTGGTGATGCGGCACGATCCGCCCACGGGCACGTGGATCTTCGTGGCCCTCCACGACGACACGCTCGGTCCCACCACGGGCGGCTGCCGCATGAAGGTGTACGATCGCCCCGAGGACGGACTGGCCGACGCCCTGCGTCTGGCGGAGGGAATGACGCAGAAGTGGGCCGCGATGGACTTCCCCTTCGGCGGCGGGAAGAGCGTGCTCGCCGTCTCGAGGCCGCTGGAAGGGGACGAGCGCCGCGGGCTGCTGCACCGCTTCGGTGAGCTGCTCAACGCGCTCGGCGGTCGCTACGGCACCGGAGCCGACCTCGGTACGACCACGGAGGACATGCAGACGATCGCCGAGGTCTCCGAGCACGTCATCGGGGTCCACGGACGGAGCGAGGGGCCGATGGACCCGAGCCCGTTCACGGCGCTCGGGGTCTTCGAGGGGATCCGTACGGCGTTGCGGCACCGCTTCGGTTCCGACGACCCGGCGGGGCGCACCGTGCTCGTCGAGGGGGTCGGCTCGGTCGGGGAGCCTCTCGCCGAGCGGCTCTCCGGGGCGGGCGCGCGACTTCTCGTGGCCGACCTGGACCGTGCCCGGGCCGAGGCGGTCGCCGACCGTCTCGGGGCCGAGGTGGTAACGCTGGCCGCCGTGCTCACGACGGCGTGTGACGTCTACGTCCCCTGTGCGGTGGGCGGCACGCTGCACGAAGAGTCGATCCCCAGACTCCGATGTGCCATCGTGGCGGGCGCGGCGAACAATCAGCTCGCCGCACCCGAGGCGGCGTCGGCGCTGCATGGGGCGGGGATCCTGTATGCGCCCGACTACGTGATCAACGGCGGCGGCGCCATGGCGTTCGCCTCGATCTACCTCGGTATGGACGACCTGGACGAGGTCGAGCGACGGGTCCGGGGCATTAGCGTCAGCCTGGACGAGATCTTCGCCGAAGCGGCCGTACGGGGCTCATCGCCCGTCGCCGCCGCGCAGACCCGCGTCGCCCGGACGCTACAGCGCGGGCCCCGCTGACGCAGTACGGCCCGGAGTGTCTACCAAAGGTGACACTCCGGGCCGCTCGCCTCGGGCTCGGACCCCGAGCGGTTCAGTTGCGCTGCCCGTCGTCCTCCGGCACGTGGAGGAAGAGGTGATCGAGCCGCAGGTATTCGAGGATTCGGGCCGTGCGAAGAGGCAGCGAGCGGACCCACACGTTGTCGCCCGGCGCGGAGTACATGCGCGCCGTGAGGATCAGGGCGAGGTCGCCCACATTGGCCTGATCGAGGCCCGTGAAGTCGAAGACCACGTGGCCTTCTTCCAGGTAGTCCTTGTCGTTGTCGTTCATCGTTGCCTCCCTGCGGTGTGGTACGGCGTCCACGAGGCGTACCGTTTCACAGCACAAGAGTCGTGCCAGCCTTCGAGGCACGATTTCTGCCATCATGACACGAATTGTGTCCCCCCCGGACGGAGTCCATACTTCGATCGAGTCCCAGCGGAGGAGGCGCGAAACCCCATGCAGCGAGCCGTTCTGTTGCTCGTCGCCGGTCTGGCGACGGTCCCGGGCGCTTCGGCACAAGATGCCGCCCACTCGGACTATTTCCGTTCGGTGGCGCGCTACTTCTCGATGCCCGCCAACGAGGTCACCATCCTGGCGGACTGGGGCATCACTCCGGACGAAGTGCCCGTCGTGCTCTTCGTCGCTCGGCGTTCGGGCGTCTCCCCCGAAGCGGTCGTAGCGCTGCGCGACTCGGGCCGGAGCTGGGCGCACCTCACCTCGCGCTACCGGGTCTCGGCTTCGGCGTTGCACGTGCCCATCCGGGACGACGCACCCGCCGGCGCCCTTTCGGGCGCATACGACAAGTTCCGTGCGACGCCGGTGGCGTCATGGAGCACGATCGGACTCGCCGACGACGAGATCGTGGGGCTCGTCAACGTGCGGGTGATTTCGCAGGTTCTCGGTCTGTCAGCCGAACGTGTCGCCGCTTCGTCCGTGTCCACTCCCACCTGGGTCGAGCTGCACACGCGCCTCCGGCGCTGACTTCCCCCCCGCACAGGACGCCGATGTCGGTCGCAGAACTCGTTCCTCTCGACGGCTGGCGTGAGAAGCCCGTGGAGGAGATGCGGGCTGCGGCCCGTTCCTTCCTCGAGCTCGTGCGCCGGCGCCGGACCGTGCGTGACTTCTCCGACCGCGCGGTGCCCCGCGACGTGCTCGAGGACTGTCTCCTGGCGGCCGGCACCGCACCCAACGGAGCGAATCGTCAGCCGTGGAGGTTCGTCGTCGTCGGTGACCCCGAGGTGAAGCGCAGGATCCGGGAAGAGGCCGAGGAAGAGGAGCGCGCCTTCTACCACGGCAGAGCGCCGCAGGAGTGGCTCGATGCCCTCGAGCACCTCGGGACGGACGAGCACAAGCCCTTCCTAGAACGCGCCCCGTGGCTCATCGTCGTATTCGCGGAGAGCTACGGCGTGACGGCCGAGGGCGCCCGCGAGAAGAACTACTACGTGACCGAGTCCGTCGGCATCGCGACCGGCATACTCGTCACGGCGCTGCACCACGCTGGACTCGCGACGCTCACGCACACACCCTCCCCGATGAAGTTCCTCAACGGTCTCCTGGGGCGCCCGGAAAACGAGCGCCCCTTCCTCATCCTGGTGGTCGGCTATCCCGAGGCGGACGCCCGGGTCCCCGCCATCACGAAGAAGCCGCTCGAGGACATCGCCGTCTTCGTCGAGTAGCGCCGAGCGGCGCGACGACGGCACCCAGGTACGAGGAGGGCCATTGGGCCAGGACGTTTCGGGACAGGCACGCACCCCCGCGGAGACGAGGGCGTACACCAGGGCGCTCCTGCGCGACGTCCGGGCGCTGGAGCGAATGCTCGCCCAGGGATGCTTCGAGACGGGCGTGCGTCGGATCGGGGTCGAGCAGGAGATGTTCCTGGTCAACGAGGCGTGGCGTCCGGCCACGACCGCGCTCGAGATCCTGGAGCGGCTGCGGGGCCCCTTCACGACGGAGCTCGCGCTCTACAACCTCGAGGTGAACGTGGAGCCGCGCGTACTCGAAGGTCGCTGCTTCACCGACCTGCAGCGTCGCATCGAGGAGCTCGTGGATCAGGTGCGCGAGGCGGCCGCACAGGTCGGCACGGAAGTCGCGCTCATGGGCATCCTGCCCACGCTCGCCAAGTCCGACGTCACCCTCGAGAACATCACACCCCGGGCCCGCTACCACGCCCTGAACGAGGCGTTCGCCCGGGCCCGTGGCGGCGAGCCGTACAAGCTCCGCATCCAGGGCAGCGACGAGCTCTATACGGAGCACGACTCGGTCATGCTGGAGTCGTGCAACACGAGCTTCCAGGTCCATCTGCAGGTCGAGCCCGACGAGTTCCGCGACGTGTACAACGTCGCGCAGGTGGTGACGGCGCCGGTGCTGGCGGCGGCCGTGAACTCGCCCGTCCTCTTCGGGCGGGCACTGTGGAAGGAGACGCGCATCGCCCTCTTCCAGCAGTCGATCGACACGCGTCGGGGCTCGGTGCACGTACGGGACATGTCGCCCCGGGTCCGCTTCGGCGAGGACTGGGTCCACCGTGGAGCGACGGATCTGATCGAGGAAGACGTGGCGCGCTTTCGCGTCCTGCTCACGCGGGAGGTTACCGAGGACCCGCTCCAGGTTCTCGACGCCGGGGGTGTGCCGTCGCTCCAGGCGCTCTCGCTGCACAACGGCACGGTGTACCGCTGGAACCGGCCGTGCTACGGCACGGGAGGAGGCGTGCCCCACCTGCGCATCGAGTGCCGAGTGCTTCCGTCCGGACCCAGCGTGGTGGACGAGGTGGCGAACGCGGCGTTCTGGATCGGACTGGTTCTCGGGGCCGCCGAAGAGTACGGCGACATCCGGCAGCGCTTCGACTTCTCCGACGCCAAGTCGAACTTCCTGGCCGCGGCACGCAACGGGCTGAGGAGTGGCTTTCGCTGGCTCGACGGCAGCCCCGTGAGCGCGACGGAGCTGATCGTGGACGAGGCACTGCCGCTCGCTCGCGCCGGTCTGGCGGACGCCGGTGTCGACCCCGACGATGTGGAGCGCTATCTGGGGATCATTCACGAGCGCGTGGAGTCGGGTCAGACGGGCGCGCGGTGGCTCGTACGCTCGCTTCAGGGTATGAAGGGCCACGGGACCCGCTCCGAGCGGCTCGCCGCGCTGACGGCCGGCTCGATCGCACGGGAGAACCTGGGGCCGTGTCACACCTGGTCCGTTGCGGACCTCAGAGAAGCCGGAGGCTGGCGTCTGAACTACGAGCGCATCGAACAGCTCATGACGACTTCCCTCTTCACGGTGCACGAGGAGGAGCTGGTCGACATGGTCGCGTTCCTCATGCACCGGAAGAACATCCGCCACGTTCTGGTCGAGGACGACTCGAACCAGCTCGTCGGGATGGTCTCCTACCGCTCCGTTCTGCGCCTCATGGCGGAGGGCTTCGACGCCTCGCAGGGCGATTCTCCGGCGGTCCGCGACATCATGGTGCGCGACCCCGTCTCGGTCGCGCCCGAGACGCCGACCCTCCAGGCGATCGACGTCATGCGCAGGCACGAGGTCTCGGCCCTGCCCGTCGTGAACGCGGGCAAGCTGGTCGGGATCGTGAGCGAGTCGGACTTCCTGCCCCTCGCCTACGACCTGCTCGAGGGCCACCTGGAGACGAGGAGCTGATGGGGAGCGGAGTCGCGGAGATGGACCGAGGCACCGCCGTGGACGACCGCCGGCTGGGCGAAGTCACGGGTGACCGACCCGGGCCGACCCTGCTGTGCGTGGCCGGGATCCACGGGAACGAACCGGCCGGAGTGCATGCCGTGCGGCGCGTCCTGCCCCGTCTCGCGGACCGGACGAACGAGATGACCGGGCGGATGGTGGCGCTCGCCGGAAACGTCGCGGCTCTGGAGGGGGGACGGCGCTTCGTGGACCGCGACCTGAACCGGGCGTGGACACCGGATCGCCTCGCGCGGCTCCGCTCGGGCGATGGGGCGACCGGCTCGGTCGAGGATCAAGAGCAGCTCGAGCTCCTGGCGGAGATCGAGGAGGTCCTGCGCACCGCCGAAGGCCCCGTCTACGCCCTCGACCTGCACACGACGTCGGGCCCGGGCGGGCTCTTCTCCGCCTTCACCGACGCGCTCCCGCAGCGGGACTTCGCCGCGGCCTTTCC
>JANQME010000146.1 GCA_028280205.1 Longimicrobiales bacterium | reverse complement strand
TGGCGAGGCCCGCGAGGTTACCGTCCCCCGAGTTGCGGACTACGAGCGTGTCCGGGACGGGCTCGTCGGCTCCTGCCTCGCCCAGGATGAGCACCGAGTCCGGCTCGACCGCGAGCTTGGGTGCGGCGAGGACGGTGAAGGTCGCCGAGCCCGAGACGTCTTTGAAGGTCGCTCGCACGGTCGCGGTCCCTGCCGCGATCGCTTCGACCAGGCCATCCGGTCCGATCGTCACCAGATCGGGTGTCTCCGTCTCCCACTCGACCGAAGCACGCCGGAGAACGCGCCCCTCCACGTCGGAGACGGTCGCCCTGAAGCGTAGGGTGTCGCCCTCCTGCAGGACCGCAGTCTGCTGGTCCACCGTCACCGTATCGACCGTGACCCCCACGATCTGCCGGTCGACGCAGCCCCAGGCCAGCACCGCGGCGAACACGGCGAGCGACGCCGCCCGTCGACCGGGTCGTGCCAGCCGACCCACGAATCCGAGTGGCACACGCATCACCGGAACCGGAGCTCCACGAAGGAGACGTCCAGACGACCGCCCGAGCTCGACACCCCGGCCAGCCCGATCGTGAAGCCGTCTTCGGGGCCCAGCGTGAGGGATTCGGCCGCGTCACGCGCCCGCTTCGCCTTCACGTACGCCTCGATCGCGCCGACCACGGTGATCGCCGCCCCGACGCCGATTCCGATCCAGAGGTAGGGGCGCTCGGTGATCTCGTCGACGATCTGATCGGGAGGGCAGGGCCCGCCGGCCTGAACGTCGGCCAGGCACAGGACCGTCACCTCGCGGACGGCGAGCCCGGCCGCCATGGCGGTGCCCGCGGCCACCAGGGTCGCGGTCCCGGGAAGCGGCCGCCTCGAGTAGTAGTGCCCCATCCCCGGCATGATCCCGAGCGCCAGCGACCCGACCGGACTCGGTGTCGACACCGACGCGGCGCCTTCGAGCGCACCAATCCGCTGCGACACCGCGATCGCGTCCGCGTCCTCGGGGTCGGCGACGACCATCAGGTACGCCCGGAAGTCTTCGAGCGCGGGGCGAAGCTGACCGGTGTATTCCCTGATCAGGGCCCGGTTGTACAGCGGATCGGCCCAGTTGGGTGCCAGCTCGATCGCCGAGGAGAAGGACTCGATCGCGTCCGTCCACAGGGTGTCGTCCGCGGCGATGAGCCCTTCCGCGAACGCCTGCTGTGCGGCGAGCGGGAGACGCGCCCGGATCTGGTCGTACAGCGCGTCGATCCGCTCGCGCGAGTTCGTGACGCCCAGCGACTCCACCCCCAGATCGATGGCGCGGCAGTACTCCGCCATGGCCGCTTCCGCTCGGTTGAGATCCTCGAGGACGAGGGCGTGTCGGTAGGCGAGGTCCGCCGAGATCGGGTCGAGCTCGACGGCCTGCTGCAGGAGCACGTCGACGCGCTCGAGGTCGCCCAGGATCATCGCCTGGTTCGCATCGGTCGCGAGCTGAGCAGCGCGCGCTCTCTCGTCGCCGTCCGGCTCCTCGGCCGGCGGCAGCACGGAACAGACGAATGGGCCCGAACCGGGGTACTCACGCTTCAGCTCGGGCAGGTCGGGCGCCCGTTGGGCCGACGCGGCTCGGGGAAGCGCGAGGAGAAGCAGAACGAGGGCCCCGACGAGGCCGTGACGGAGCATTCGTTGGCTGCTGGGGAGGGCACGAACCGGGGGGGCGAAAAAGCCCGGACCCGCAGAAGCCTGCAGGCGGATCCGGGAACAACGTCTCTACTCAAAGCTCCGAGGCCCCTCGGCGGGTGTCAACCAACTTCCCGTTCGGCGCGTCTCGAGCGCGTACGATCCCTCGTGCGCACACGTCGTCAAGACGCGGAACGATGGCCCGACGGGTGCGTAGACTCGTTTGGCTCGGCACGACCGCGTGGACGTCGTCGCCGACTTTCGCATATTTGCCGGGTTCCCGCGTGTCACGCGGGGATGCCCAGCTCCCCGAGGCGTCCGAGTGCGACCCAAACCCCTCATCTTCGGCGTCCTCTTTCCAACGATCATGGCGATCGACATCGCCACGAAGCGTTGGGCGCTCGAGGCTTTGGCCGCGCGCAGCTCGGAGCTCTTCGGTGGTCTCGTGCCCCTCACGCTCGCCTTCAACAAGGGGGCGGCCTTCGGGATGCGGATCGGCGACGATTCGCGCTGGTTCTTCATTCCGGTGACGATCGTCGCGCTCGTGCTCCTCGCCGTCCTCTTCCGGCAGGCGGAGGAGCGGGACTACCTACGCATCACGTCGATCTCGCTCGTCGTCTCCGGCGCGGTCGGCAACCTCTGGGACCGCGTTCGTTGGGACCGGGGCGTGGTAGATTTCCTGGGGCCGGTCGACCTGATCTTCTGGGACTTCCCGATCTTCAACGTCGCCGATATGGCGATCACCTGTGGTGCCGTGCTCCTCGCCGTCTCCTTCTGGCTCGAGGAGCAGGCGGAAGCGGTGACGCCGGGTGGGGCGGGCACGCCCGGGGACGCGACCGGCGCCGGAAGTGCACCTGATGAGGGCGAATCTGGGGGTGAAGGAGCGTCCGAGCCGGTCGGGCCGGGACGTGTTGGGCCCGAGGAGCGCGCGGGCGGGCTCTAGGCTCAGACCCTAGACCTCGGCGACGTCTTCCTCGATGGTCGCGCGCACCTGCGGCTCGAAGACGAGGTAGTCGATTCGACGCCCGCGCATCTGCGTCACACGCAGCGTGCCCGAGTCCAACTCGACCTCGTCCCCGATGACGGCGATCCGGTTGAGTCGGCCGAAGACGAGGCCGCCCACGGTATCGAAACCCTCCATCTCTTCGTCGGTCGGCTCGAAGCCGAGCGCCTCGGAGGCTTCGCGGAGCGTGGCACCGCCCCACACACGGAAGCGTCCCTTCCCCAGAGCGACGAAGTCCTCGGGCTCGTCCCCTTCGTGCTCGTCCTGGATCTCGCCGATGATCTCCTCGATGAGATCCTCCAGCGTCACGAGCCCGGCGGTGCCGCCGAACTCGTCGACCACGATCGCCATCTTGGTGAGCTGAGCGCGCATCTCGGGGATGAGGTCTTCCACCCGCTTCGAGGCGGGCGCGAACGGGACCGGACGCACGATGTCACCGATCTCGTCGCGACCTTCGCGCTGCGCTCTCCACACGTCGCGGCCGACGATGATGCCGAGGATCGAGTCGAGGTTCTCCTCGTACACCGGGAGTCGGAGATGCCCCGTGTCGAGCATGACCGTCTGTGCCTCCTCGACCGTCGACGTCGAGGGCACGCCCACCATGTCCGTCCGGGGCGTCATGACCTCACCCAGCGAGACCTCGTCGAGGCGGATGACCTTGCGCATCACCGAGTACTCGTCTTCGTCGAGCGTGCCTTCACGCCTCCCGATCTCGGCCAGCACCTCGATCTCGCTCCGGCTCACGGTCGGCCGATCACCCGACGGGGTGAGAAGCTGCGAGAGCCAGCGAAGCGGGATCAGGACCGGCTTCATCGTGACGATCATCGCGCGCAGGATGTACGCGGTCGGGCGCGAGAGGTGCTTCCAGTATGTGGCGCCGATCGTCTTCGGGACGATCTCCGTCGCGAGGAGCACGGCGAGGGTGAGGACGCCTGAGAAGACGCCGACCCACGCCTCTCCGAAGACGACGGCGGCCTGCGCTCCGGCGAGCGCCGCACCGATCGTGTGCGCGATCGTGTTGAGCGTGAGGATCGCTGCGATCGGCTCCTCGACGTTCGAACGCGCGTGCTCGAGCCAGCGGCCGGCCCACTCCCCCCGATTCTTGAGCAGCGCGACGTGCGCGTGCGTGATGGAGAGGAAGACCGCCTCGAGGATCGAGCAGAGGAAGGAGATGGAAAGGGCGACGGCGACGATCGCCAGGAGCGTCGCCAGCCCGCCCCCGGGGGTCCAGGCGAGTGTATGCACGGACGGTGTGCGGAGCTTCCCTAGGAGATCGGGCGACCCTCCGGCATGATCCGCACCGACCAGAGACCGGAGTTGAAGTCGCTGAAGAAGAGGTTGCCCTTGTACGGCTGCGGCCCCCACGCCATCGGCGCGTTCGCCGTGTAGCCGTCGGGGTCGAAGGCCTTGTAGACCGCAATCTCGCGACCCTGCGTGGCGAGGTTGCCCATGAGCTCACCGGAGACGTCGACGGTGCGGACGCCGCCCTCGTAGTAGGCCACGTAGAGGATGTCGTCCTCGACCCAGAGGTTGTGCGTCCCGAACTCGGGGACCTCGTAGCGTGCCACGTCGACCGGCTTCTCGGGATCCGTGAAGTCGATGATGTGCACGTAGCCCCGCGTCACGGACGGCGTGCCGCCCTTCTCCGGAATCCCTCCCAGCCCCGCACCACCCCAGGCGGCGCCCCGGCGGTTCATGATCTCGTCACCCAGGAAGAGGTAGAACCTTCCGGTCTCCTCCTGGAGGTACGGGAAGGCCGCGTGGGTCGCACCCACGGGGTAGGGGACGTTGGTCACGAAGACCGGGTTCTCGATCGATCCGCCCCAGCGCCCGTTGCCGACGTCGACGACCACGACGCCGTTGCCCCACTCCGAGGAGTAGGCGACGCCGTCGTGCACCCAGACGTCGTGAATGCGGCTGTCCGGATGGTTGTACTCGCTGACGAAGCGCGGGTCGGCGAGGTCCGTGACGTCGATGATCACGTACTTGTCGCCGCCGGCGAGGGCGAAGAGGTGGTTCTCGGTGGCGAACATGTTGTGGACGCCGCCCGTGACGCCGTTCGTGTCGAAGGTCGACGCGATGACCGGGTGGGCCGGGTCGGCGAGGTCGAGGATGACTGCGCCGTTGCGCCGGTTCGACGCCCCCTCGCGGGACAGCGCGGCGTAGCGGGCGCCGGGCGACACCTTCACGTCGTTCACGGTACGCGCATCGACGTGGATCGAGTCCGTCTTCACGATGTTCGTCGGATCGGTGACGTCCCAGAAGTAGGCCCACCCGTTGGCGCCCCACGTGCCGGTCACGGCGTAGTCGCGCCCGTCGTTGCCCTCGTAGATCCAGAGGTCCGACGTGTGCACGTCGCTCACGGAGCCTTGTCCGAGCACCTGGACCTCACGAACGGCCTCGCGCGGCGAGACGTCCACCGTGGCCCGAGCCACGAGATCGCCGGCGGACGCGACCACGGTGTAGAGCCCCGGCACCTCACCCACGAACTTCCCGTCCCGCACGATGCCGGCGGCGCCGGGGGCGTGGATCGAGTCGTCCGGCTGGAACGAGACCGTCCACTCCACGGCGGCGTCCGTCACCGGCCCGCCCGGGCCGCTCAGGCGAGCCTCGAAGGTCACCACGTCGCCCTGACGGGCCCGATCCGTTCCGCCCTCGAGCGAGAGTCGAGAGGCGGGAAGGGCCGGCACGTCGATCGTACGCTCTCCGCGTGCACCGTCGAACGACGCCGAGATCGTAGCCCGCCCCGAGGCCAAGGCCGTCACGTTGCCCCGTGCGTCCACGGTCGCGACCGACGGATCGGAGGACGCCCAGGAAAAGGACGGATCTCCGTGCTCGCTCCCGCTGGCGAAGTACGCGGACGCGCCGAAGCGGATGCGCGTGCCGGCGTACGGAGTATGCTCCGAGCGGGGCGTCACCTCGATCCGCGCCACCGCGGGCCAGGTGACGGTGATCGGCATCACGAGCGTCGGAGGCTGACGATCGGCGTCGGCCGGAAGGACGACCGACGCGAAGAGCATCGCGTCTCCGCCCTCGGGGGCGGTGACCGTCCCGTCGGCCCAGCTCACGCCCCGTCCACGCACCCGCAGCTCGACTCCCTCGACCTCCCGACCGGCGGCGTCGAGGGCTCGGATCCGCAGCGTCGCCCTCGTTCCGGCCTCGAAGGCGAGCTCGGAAGGCTCGGCGACGAGGCTCGCGACGCGGAGGCCTGCCTCGAGGTCGGCATCCTGCGCGACCGCGGGCGCGGCGGCGAGGACGAGGGCGAGCGTGGAGAGGGCCAGAGTCGTCCGCATGCGGGGCTCCCTTGAAATGGTCGAGCAGGCGCGGCCTATTACGGAGCGTCGTCCCGCGGAAGGCGGGGCACGCGCTTCGCACGACCAACAATCGTGCCGGACGCCTGCACCAGCAACCGGCTCCGGCCCTTGCGAGGACCTCCGACGATGAGATCCCACCGCTTCTTCGCACTCTCCGTTCTCCTGTCCGCGTGCGCCACGGCGTCCGGAGGCGGCAGCTCCGAGCCGAGCCCTCCCGGGGCCGCGGAGCGCGGGTCTGGAGTCGCGGAGACCGACGCCGTCTACTACGTCTACGTGGGTGCCGAGAGCGCCGACCTCATCCACCGCATTCGGCTCGACGGCGACGGGGTCGAGGTCGATCAGACCACCCCGGTGGGCGAGATCGCCGTAGAGACCGAAGGGCCCCACGGCCTGAACGTCTCGCCCGATGGCCGTTACCTGTACATGACGACGGCGCACGGCGTCCCGGACGGGAAGCTGTGGAAGTTCGAAGCCGGTCCGGACACCCTGGTCGCCACCCCGATTCTGCTGGGCAACTTCCCGGCCACGCTCGACCTGACACCGGACGGGCTGTACGCTTTCATCGCGAACTTCAACCTGCACGGCGAGCACGTACCGTCGACCGTTTCGGTCGTCTACACGCCCGACCTCGTGGAGGTGGAGCAGATCCCGACGTGCACCATGCCGCACGGTCTGCGCGTGGCGCCGGACGGGCTGTTCGCGTATTCGCTGTGCATGATGGACGACCAGCTCGTCGAGATCGACACGCGCACGTTCGAGGTGTCGCGCCGCTTCTCGGTCGCCACCGGTCACGAGATGGTGCTGAGCGACTGGGAGGTCCCCGAGATCGTGACCGGGCCGAACGGGATGAGCCGCCCGGCGGGTCCGATGGGCCCGATGGTCGGGGGCGCGAGGGGCGGGATGGACCACGCGATGGGCATGGAGCCGACATGCTCGCCGACCTGGGTCCAGCCCGCGCCCGACGGCCGCACGCTCTACGTCGCGTGCAACAAGTCTGACGAGATCCTGGTGGTGGACCGCGAGAGTTGGACGCTGGAGCGGAAGTTCCGGGCCGGGCGTGCACCGTACAACCTCGGCATCACGCCGGATGGGCGTCTCCTCGTCGCGTCGCTGAAGGGCGCGGGCGAAGTCCAGTTCTTCGACGCCGCGAGCGGAGAGAGCCGGGCGATCGTGCCCTCTACGACGACCGTCACGCACGGCGTGGCCATCACTCCCGACTCCCGCTACGCGTTCGTGAGCGTCGAAGGGAAGGGGGCGGAGCCCGGGAAGGTCGACGTCTACGACCTGCGCACCTTCGAGATGGTCGGGTCGGTCGGCGTCGGTCAGCAGGCGGGCGGGATCGTGTTCTGGAAGATGGAGCCGGCGGGCTGATCGACCCGTCATGGGGCGAATCACATCCCTGTTCCCGAGGAAGGTGGTGGAGGAGGTCGAAGGGCCGGCCGACAAGGACGCGCTCCTTCGGACGCTCGGACTCGAGCGGGGTGGTCCGGTGGATCCGGCCGATATGATCGAGGAGTCGGAGTACTACGACTTCCTCGAACGCGTGGCCGCGGTCGACACCGACCCGACCACGGTCCCGCTGCGCGTCGGGGCCGCGATGCGATGCGACGACTACGGCGCGTTCGGGCTCGCGTGGAAGTCGGCGACGACGCTCCGTGGCTCCTACGACCGCGCCGAGCGGTACGCGCTCATCCTCACCAGCGTCTCGATGTACGAGGTCGAGCCGACCTTCGGTGGTGCGTTCCTGCGGCTCCACCGCGAGGGGGAGCGACGCCTCGGTCTGCGCTTGTCCAACGAGGCCACCCTGGCGAGCATCGTCCAGATCAGCCGCGAGGTCGCGTCCAGCCCATTCCGGCCGGAGGAGGTGCACATCAAGCACCCGGCACCCGACTCCGTCGCGGAACACGAAGCGTACTTCGGCTGTCGTGTCCACTTCGGCTCCGACCAGGACGCGCTGCGGGTCTCGGAGCGCGCGCTTCGCACCCCGAACAAGCTGGGCGATGCCGGCATCGCCGGCTTCTTCGACGCCCATCTCGCGGCCGAGGTCGACAAGCTCGACGACTCGATCGGGCTCGATCGCCGGGTGCACGATCTCGTCTCCACGTCCCTGAGCGAAGGGGTGCCACTCCTGTCCGAAGTCGCGAGTCGCCTGGCGATGAGCGGGCGCACGCTGCAGCGACGGCTGGCAGAGCAGGGGGCCTCCTTTCAGGAGCTCGTCGACGAGTCGCGGCGCGACCTGGCGAAGCGACTCCTGCGGGACACCGACTTCTCGCTGATCGAGGTGGCGTTCATGACCGGGTTCTCGGAGCAGAGCGCTCTGACCCGTGCGTTCAAGCGTTGGGTGGGCTGCACGCCCGGGGCCTTTCGTGCCGAATCCCGGTCCGGAGCGGACCGACCCTGAGCTTGGCGCGCCGAGTCAATCGGTTGACGTCCGGCGTCAAGAAAACGGGCGCCGAGCCTGGCATCCTTCGCTTGCATTCCTCGAACCCTACGGAGCAAGCGATAATGACCTCGTCACAACAGACCGACACATCCGGATGCGTTCTCGTGCTCGGAGGCACCGGAAAGACCGGTCGCCGCGTAGTCGCCGGCTTGGAGGCTCTCGGCGTCCCCGTCCGCATCGGATCCCGGAGCGCGACCCCTCCCTTCGACTGGAACGACAGTGCAGGATGGGATGCCTGTCTCGAGGACGTGGAGGCCGCCTACATCACCTACGCGCCGGACCTCGCCATGCCGGGCGCCACGGATGCGATCCGGGCCTTCGTGGACCGCGCGAAGCGTCATGGCCTACGGCGCCTGGTGCTGCTCTCCGGTCGCGGCGAGCCCGAGGCCCAGGCCTGCGAGCGCATCGTGCAGGAGAGCGGTCTCGAATGGACCGTCGTTCGGGCAAGCTGGTTCTTCCAGAACTTCTCGGAGGGTGCCTTCACGGAGATGGTGCTCGCCGGCCGAATCACCCTTCCTGCGGGGGAAACGCCCGAGCCGTTCGTCGACGCGGACGACATCGCCGACATCGCGATCGCCGCACTCTCGGAGCCGGGCCACGCGGGGAAGGTGTATGAGGTCACCGGTCCGCGCCTGATGACCTTCGCCGACGTCGCCGGCGAGCTGTCCCATGCGACGGGGCGAAGCATCGAGTTCGTGGAAGTGCCCCACGGCGCGTTCGTCGACGCGGCGAAGGAGTCGGGTGCGCCGCGCGATGTCGTGTGGATGCTCGACTACCTGTTCTCGACGGTGCTCGACGGCCGGAACTCCCATCTGACCGACGGGGTGCAGCGCGCCCTCGGACGCGAGCCGCGCGATCTCGCCGACTACGCCCGCGACGTGGTCTCGGCCGGTGGGTGGGCGTCGTGACGGCGGTCGTTGCGGCTCTCTGGGTCGCCACCCTCCTGGTGTCGCTCGTGGCCGGATTCGTGTTCGCCTTCGGGGTCGTCGTCATGCCGGGGATCCGGGAGCTCGACGACCGGGACTTCATCCGCGCCTTCCAGCGCATCGACGGGGTGATCCAGAGGGGTGATCCGCTCTTCGGACTGGTGTTCCTGGGATCGATCGTGTTCCTGCTCGCCGCCGTCGTCCTGGGCGCCCCAGCCCTCGTTGGGCTCGAGCGGGCCCTCCTGCTCGCCGCCGGCGCGATCTACGTCGCCGGTGTGCTGCTGCCGACCGGTGCGGTGAACGTGCCGCTGAACAACCAGTTGCAGCGGCTCGATGTCGACGATCTGGACAGCGAGCAAAGACGGTCGGGACGCCGGGCGTTCGAGCCCCGCTGGAATCGCTGGAACCGCATCCGGACCGCGCTCGCCTGCGTCACCGCCGGGCTCCTCTCCGCACTGCTCGTCATCCTCTGAGCTCGTTTTCGAGCCGACCGGCGGGCCGAGTCGCGACCGCTCTGGTGACCATCCGGAGCGGACGCGGCACGGCCCACCGCCAGGAAGACAGCGCGTTCAGGAGATCGGCCGACCCTTCGGCAGCACCTTGGCGACCCAGAGGCCCGAGTTCATGTCGCTGAAGAAGACGTTGCCCTTGTAGGGCTGCCCGCCCCAGACGCTGACCTGGTTCGGAAGGAAGCCGCCCGGATCCTGGGGCTTGTACACGGCGATCTCACGTCCCTGCCGTCCAAGGTCGCCCATGAGCTCGCCCGAGACGTCGACCACGCGCAGACCCCCCTTGTAGTACGCCTGGTACAGGACGTCGTCCTCGACCCACATGTTGTGCGTCCCGGCTTCGGGAACTTCGTAGCGCGCCACGTCCCTCGGGTTTTCCGGATCGGTGAAGTCGATGACGTGCAGGTATCCGCTCATGCGCCCCTGGACGCCACCCTCGCCGGTCACGGGATCGTACGGTTGGTTGTCCGCACCCTCACCGGCCCACGGCGAGCCGGCGCCTCCGCTGATCTCGTCGCCCAGGAAGAGGTAGAACTTCCCGGTCGACTCCTGGTGATAGGGGAACGCCGCATGCGTTGCGCCGACAGGATACGGCACGGCGGTCACGAAGACGGGATCCTCGATCGATCCTCCCCAGCGTCCGTTGCCGACGTCGACGACCACGACGCCGGTCTGCCACTCCGACGAGTAGGCGATGCCGTCGTGGACCCAGACGTCGTGGATGCGGCTGTCCGGGTGGTTGTACTCGCTCACGAACCGGGGCGCGTACGGGTCGCGCACGTCGATGATGACGTACTTGTCGCCCCCGGCGAGCGCGAAGAGGTAGTCGTCGGTGGCGAACATGTTGTGGACCCCGCCGGTCACGCCGTTCGACTCGAAGGTCGACGCGACGACCGGGTTCGCGGGATCGGCCATATCGAGAATCACGACCCCGTTGCGACGGTCGGACGCCCCTTCGCGCGAGAGCGCCGCGTAGCGCCCGTCGGGCGACACCTTCACGTCGTTGACGGTGCGGGCATCGACCTGAAGCGAGTCCACCTTCACGATGTTCGCCGGGTCGGTCACGTCCCAGAAGAAGGCCCACCCCGACGCGACCCACGTCCCGGTGATCGCGTAGTCGCGGCCGTCCACACCCTCGAAGACCCACAGGTCCGAAGTGTGCGAGCTCGTCACGGGTCCCCGTCCAACCAGCTCGACCTCCTGCACGGCTTCGCGTCCCCGGACGTGGACGGTGTGGCGCGCGACGAGCGGCCCGGAGACCGCGAGCACGGTGTAGCGGCCCGGGACCTCGGCCACGAACGCCCCTTCCTCGATCGTGGCGGCCGCTCCGGGGGCCCGGATCGAGTCATCCGGGACGAAGGTGTAGGCCCACGTCACCGGAAGCTCGGCGACCTCCGCGCTCCCCGCTCGACCGCGGGCGCGGAAGCGAAGGACGTCGCCGGTGCGGGCGGCATCGGCTCCGCCCTCGATCGTGAGCGCGTCGGCCGGGAAGAGCTCGACGCGATACGACCGCTCCGCGAGCGTGCGTCCGTCGACGGCGAGCGAGATAGTGGCCGACCCCTCGGCGAGCCCGGTCACGGTGCCGAACGGGTCGACCGAGGCGACCGCCGGATCGGAGCTGCGCCACGTGAACGACGGCTCGGGCCGTCGGGTGCCGTCCTCGTGTAGGGCGACCGGATGGTGGGTGAGCGTCGTCCCGACGAAGAGTCGCTCGGCGGAAGCATTCGTGCGCACCTCGGTGATCGGCGGCCACGCCACGGTCACGGGGATGCGCAGCTCGGGTGGGGTGCCGTCGGTGCCTGCCCCGAGGACGGCGGTGGCGATGATCTCGTACGAACCGGCCCTGTACCCCTGCACGCGCCCGTCGCGGTAGCGGAGCGCGGATCGTGGGGCGGCGAAGCGGACGGCGACATCGGTCGGCGAGCCCGAAGCGTCGACGACGCGAACCTCGAGGGGCGCGCTTCTCCCGACCGTGACCTCCACCATCGGGGGCGTGGCGACGATGCGTAGGGCGGTCTCCTGCGCGGCGAGTGCGGCGGGCACCGCGCCCGCGAGGAGGGCAGCCGCGCACGGCAGGGTCGTCGCGCACGGGGCGCAGAGAAGGAGTCGGCTCAACAGAGCCGCGGGCGGGGCGTGTCTGTACATTATGCTACTCGGTCGCGAGGG
>JANQME010000092.1 GCA_028280205.1 Longimicrobiales bacterium | reverse complement strand
GCTCAGGCGGTGGCCGGCTCGCCACAGCCGGAGCACGAGGTCGTAGTCCTCCGGCCAGCCGCGGTCGCGGTAGCCTCCGACCGCGTCCACGGCCTCGGCGCGCAGGAAGAAGGTCGGGTGGGCAAGCGGGCACTCGACGAAGAGCCCAGCCTCCACCCGCTCGGGCGTGACCGCCGCGTTGATCCACGCCTCGTACCGTCGGGCGCCTGCGCGCACGATCCGGCGCGGGAAGTAGCGGACACCGCACCCGCACCCGGTCAGGGACGCGTCGGCCTCGAGCAGGGCCAGTTGGCGTTCCAGGCGGGTCGGGTCGGCGACGTCGTCCGCATCCATGCGTGCGAGGTACCGCCCGCGGGCCTCCCCACGGGCGCGCTCCAGCGCGGCGACGATGCCCGGGGTGTGTTGGACGAGGCCGGGAAGCTCCTGTGGGATCGGGCGGACACGAACGTCGCGCGCGGCCCACGCATCCAGGCGGACTGCCGTGTCGTCCGTCGAACCGTCGTCGACGGCGATCAGCTCGAGGTCATCGAGCGTCTGGCCGAGGATCGAGGCGACCGCCTCGTCCAGCCATGGGCCGCCGTTTCGGACGGGGAGGAGGACGGAGACGAGTGGGGAGCGAGCTGGCATCGAGGCGGGAGGGTATGATCGAATCGGTCGCGCGTCGTAGTTCCGGATCGAGGAAGGTGGTGTGACAGATACGCACGAGGGTCTCGAGCGACAGGGCAAGCCCATGCCCGGAGGACTTCGCGGATCCGGCACCAGGCTGCGCGATGCGGTGGTGGTCGTCACCGGCGCGGGATCCGGTCTTGGTCGCGCCATCTGTCGATACGCGGCAGACCGGGGCGCCGTCGTCGTGGCGTCGGACGTCGACGAAGCATCTGCTCAGGAGACTCTCGACCTGGCACACAGCGCGGGGGCGCGCGGCCGGGCCGTCCGGACCGATGTGGCGAACGCTCGAGAGGTCCGCTCGATGATCCATGCTGCGCGGGACACCTACGGTCGAATCGACTACCTGTTCAACAACGCGGGTATCGCGCTCAACGGCGAGTTCCAGGACACCGGCGAGGCGGACTGGAAAACGATCGTCGACGTGAACCTCTGGGGAGTGATCCACGGTTGCCGGGCTGCGTATCCGATCATGATGGCCCAAGGGTCGGGGCACATCGTCAACGTGTCGTCGATCGCCGGGCTCGTGCCCGGTGGCCTCATGACCGCCTACGCGACCACGAAGTATGCGGTCGTCGGGTTCTCGACCAACCTTCGCTCGGAGGCCAGACAGTACGGAATCCGCGTGACCGCTCTCTGCCCGGGATACCTCGAAACACCCATGCACGCGTCGGCGCAGAACGTCTCGGACTATGTGGAGTCCCACGATGCACGATACCGGAGTCGGCCGCACCTCTGGCCGACCGCCGAGGACACCGTGAATCACATGATGCGCGGAGTGCTTCGGAACCGCGCCGTGGTCGTCTCCCCAAGGCTTCAGGCTCCACTGTGGTGGGTGCACCGGCTGATTCCCGGTGCGCTTCCCTGGTTCTGGACGTGGATGATCGGTCGAATCAAGAGACGCGAAGGAGAACGGCCGCCGGCGAGTTGAGACGATCGATTCCCGCTGTCGCGCTACACCCCCACCGCAGCCGCCTCTCTCAACGCCTCGGCCAGATAGTGTCCCGTGGCGCTCTCCGGGATCCCGGCGATCGTCTCCGGCCTCCCCATCCCGACGACCTGCCCGCCGCGCGCTCCGGCCCCCGGACCGAGGTCGATGATCCAGTCCGCGACCCGGATCACGTCCAGGTTGTGCTCGATCACCAGCACCGTGTTTCCCGCGTCGATCAGCCGACCGAGCACCTCCACCAGCTTGCGCACGTCCTCGCCCGCGAGGCCGGTGGTGGGCTCGTCGAGGATGTAGAGCTTGCGCCCCCTCTTGCCCGAGACGCGGGCGAGCTCGCGCGCGATCTTCAGCCGCTGGGACTCGCCGCCGGAGAGCGTGGTCGCGGGCTGACCGAGGCGCAGGTATCCGAGCCCCACCTGCTGGAGCTGCCAGAGCGTCCTGCCCAGCCGCCGCTCACGGATGAAGAAGCGGATCGCCTCGTCCACGGTCAGCTCGAGCACTTCGGCGACCGTCTTGCCCCGGACCTTCACGTCGAGCACCTCGCGCCGGTAGCGGGAGCCGCCGCAGGCGTCGCACGGCACGTACACGTCCGCCATGAAGACCATCTCGACCTCGATCGCCCCCGCGCCCTTGCACTCCTCGCACCGCCCGCCTTGCACGTTGAAGGAGAAGTGTCCCGGCGAATACCCGCGCTCGTGCGCGAGCGGCGTCGCGGCGAAGAGCTTGCGCACGTAGTCCCACGCCTTGATGTACGTGACCGGGTTCGAGCGCGGCGTGCGGCCGATCGGCGACTGATCCACCAGGACGACCTCGTCCAGGTGCGCGAGGCCCTCGAGCGCCTGGTACTCGCCGACGATCTCGCCGAGGTGTTCCTTGGCGCTCGTCTCGCCGGAGCCCAGCTCGCGCTCGGCCGCCCGGTACAGGACGTCGTGGACGAGCGTCGACTTGCCCGACCCCGAGACGCCCGTGACGACGGTCAACGCCCCCAGGGGGACCTCGATGTCGACCCCCGTCAGGTTGTGCTGGCGCGCGCCCCGCAGCGCCAGCGTAGGCCCATCGAGCGGCCGGCCGCGTCCGGACGGCTCGATCGTCGACTGCCCGGAGAGGTAGCGTCCGGTGACGGTATCCTGGGCGTCCAGCGAGCCCGGAGCCCCCTCGAAGACGATCCGCCCCCCCTCCTCCCCGGACGCGGGCCCGAGCTCGACCACGTGGTCCGCGCTCCGGATCGCCTGCGTGTCGTGCTCGACCACGACGACGGTGTTGCCCGCCGACCGCAGACGCTGAAGCAGGTCGAGGAGCGCCCCCGTGTCGCGCGGGTGCAGCCCGACGGTCGGCTCATCGAGGACGTAGAGTGTGTCGACGAGCGCCGAGCCGAGCGAGTTGGCCAGGTTGATCCGCTGCGCCTCCCCGCCCGAGAGGGTGCGCATCTGCCGGCTGAGCGAGAGGTAGCCGAGCCCGACGTCGACGAGGAAGCCGACCCGTGCGCTCAACTCCCGCAGAATCGTCTCGGCGATCTGCGTCTCCATGGCGCTCAGCTCGAGCTCGTCGAGCCACCGCCGCAGCTCCTCGAGCGGAAGGTCGGCCACCTGAGCGATCGTCCGGTCGCCGACGCGTACGTTGAGCGCCTCGGGCCGGATGCGGGCCCCACCGCACGCCCGGCAGGTGTTCGGGCTCTGATACTGCCGCAGGAAGACGCGGATGTACTGCTTGTACCGCTTCTTCTCCTTCGAGACCAGGAAGGGAACCACGCCCCGGAAGCCCTTCGTCCCGTACAGCACGGCGTCGCGGAAGGACTCGGGCAGTCGGGACCACGCCGCCCGAGTCGACACCCCCTCCTTCTTCGCGAACTCGGCCAGCTTCGTACGCTCCTTCTTGTAGCGCGGCTTCGACCACGGGTCCACGGCGCCCTGTGCGATCGAGCGGCTCTCCACCGGCACGATGAGCTCGGGATCGTAGTCCAGGGTGGCCCCGAAGCCCGTGCACAGCGGGCACGTGCCATAGGGGTTGTTGAAGGAGAAGAGCTGCGGCGTCGGATCGAGAAGCTCGACGTCCGGGTGGTCCGGACAGCGGAAGCGCTCGGTGAAGCGAAGGCGCTCCGGCACCCCCTCCACCGGATCCGCGACGAGGACCACGGCCTCCCCGTCACCCTCCACGAAGCACGTCCCGAGCGAGTCGGCGAGGCGCTCCGTCTCGTCCGGGTCGACCTTGATGCGGTCCACGACGACGAGGATCTCGTCCGAGTCGGCGATGTCGCGGCCGAACGCCGCGGGGTCGCCGGCTTCCGCATCCGAGAGATCGACCGCGTCCCCGTCCACGAGGAGGCGCACGAAGCCGAGCGTGCGGAGGTTGGACACGACGAGCTCGTGGGTGATCTCGTCGCCGTGCGGGAGCGGGAAGGCCACCTGGATCCGCGTCCCGGCCGGGAGCTCGAGGACGCGGTCCGCCGCCGAGCTCACGGTGTCCGGCACGACGTGCCGGTCGCACTCGGGACAGTGCGTGCGGCCCACCCGCGACCAGAGCAGACGCATGTAGTCGTACACCTCCGTCGCCGTGCCCACGGTGGACCGGGACGACTTGGTCGGGTTCTTCTGCTCGATCGCGACCGCCGGCGAGATCCCCTCGACCGAGTCCACGTCGGGCTTCTCCATCCGCTCCAGGAACTGCTTCGCGTAGGTGGAGAGCGACTCGACGTAGCGCCGCTGTCCTTCCGCGAAGAGCGTGTCGAGCGCCAGCGAGCTCTTCCCCGACCCCGACGGGCCCGTGATGACGGTCAACTTTCGCCGCGGAAGGTCGAGATCGAAGCCCTTCAGGTTGTGCTGACGGGCGCCGCGGATGCGGATCGGGTCGTTCATGCAGGGATGATAAAACCCCTTGACCTCTCCGGAGCGCAGGTCGAGCTTTCCCGTCCCATGGACAGGATGATCCTCGCTCGCCCGCACCATCATGCCGCGCCCGACACGGGTCGCGGGGGGCAGCTGCGCGTCTAGAACGCGGATCGTCTCGAGCCTTCCTTCGCGGCCCGTCTCCGACGGGGCGCGTTTTTTTTGGCCCTGGCGGGTACGAGCCTCCCCACCCCGACCGAATCCCAGATGACCGACGACCAGAAGCGGAATGACGCGCCCAGGAGCCGGCCCATCCGCATCGCGCTGCCCAACAAGGGGCGGCTCGCGGATCGGGCCCTGGAGCTCTTCGAGCAGGCCGGGTTGCGTGCTCAGTTCCGGGCGGATCGGGCGCTCGTGGCCTCCCTGGGCCCGGACTTCCAGGCCATCTTCGTGCGCTCTTCGGACATTCCCGAGTACCTCGCGGACGGGGCCGCCGAGATCGGGGTCACGGGAGCGGACCTGGTCGCGGAGAGCGGGCGCGAGGAGATCGTCGAGATCCTCAACCTCGGCTTCGGCCGCTGCCGGCTCGCCGTCGCGGTCCGGGACGAGTCGCCCGTCCGCCGAGCCTCGATGCTTCCGGCGGGCACCCGCGTCGCGACGTCCTTTCCGCGAATCGCGCGCCGGTACTTCGAAGGACTCGGCACGGAGATCGTCATCGCGCCCGTGACCGGAGCCGCGGAGATCGCACCCCACCTCGGCGTTGCCGACGTGATCGTCGACCTGGTGTCCACCGGCTCGACCCTCCGCGTGAACGGGCTGCGCGAGGTCGACACGATCATGGTCTCTACGGCCCGCCTGGTCGCGAGCCGGACGGCGGTCGAGGACGAGCCGACGAAGCGCGCGATCGACGACCTGGCGACGGCGCTCGAATCCGTCCTTCGCGCGGCTCAGAAGCGCTACCTGATGTCGAACGTGCCGCGCGACAAGCTCGACGAGGTACGCGAAGTCATCCCGGGCCTCTCGGGCCCCACGATCGTCGAGGTCATGGACGACGGCGCTTGGGTCGCGGCCCACGCGGTCGTGGACGCCGACCGGGTCTACCAGACGATCGCGCGACTCAAGGAGCTGGGCGCGGAGGGGATCCTCGTCACCCGCATCGAGAGGCTGATGCCATGAGCTCGCCGCTGGAGCTGCGCGCGAGCGGACGCATCGCGGAGCTCGACCCGGAGGCCAGGGCCGCGCTGCTGCAACGACAGCCGATGGACGACCCGGAGACCCGCATGGCGGTCGCCTCGCTCATGGCCGAGGTGAAGGAGCGGGGCGACGCCGCGCTGCTCGAGATGGCGGAGCGCTTCGACAGAGTGTCCCTGGACGCGATCGAGATCCCCCGGGAGCGCTGGGACGACGCACTCGTAGGGCTGGACGAAGCCGTGCGCTCGGCGCTCGAGCGGGCGGCGGGCA
>JANQME010000078.1 GCA_028280205.1 Longimicrobiales bacterium | reverse complement strand
GGCCCGCCGTACCACCGTCCGAGCCCGACTCAGCACCACGCCGGCCCCCAGCCGCGTCATCCAGAAGTCGTCGGCGTCCAGCCCCGAGCGGCCCCGGGTGGGGATCGCGCCGACCACCCGCCCCAGCTCCCGATGCAGGTCGGAGAACGTCCTTCCGGAGTCGCGGCGCGCGAGCCGGAGCGCGTGCAGCAGCATCGAAGACGGCCCGATGGTGCGGGCCTCGCTCGCCTGCCATGCGCCGTAGCTGAGCGTGACCGAGCCCCGGAGCCGGGCGAAGAGCGACGCGAGGTGCCACTGCCGCTCCCGCAGGATCTCGCCGGACGTCGGCAGGTCGTCGCCGAGCACACGCCGGTCCGAGTTGAGTAGCACGGGATCCTGGCCGCGCTCGCCCGGGACCCGGTCGGCGTCCATCCCAACCAGGAAGGTCGCGCACCGGCCGGTGTAGCCTCCGTGCTCGAGATCGCTCAGGTGGATCGCGCCCCCCAGGGACGACCACGGCGCCCCCGTCCTGTCCTCTTCCTGTCCCGCCAGGTCGGGCCGGACGCGCACGTCGAGGTAGCCGCGCAGGATCGATACGGCGGGCCGGAAGTCCGTCCGACGGTGCAGCGTCGCGGAGACGCGCTCCAGGATGCGGGCGACCTCCTCGCGCGCGGCCCGGTCGGGGCCCCGTCCCCGCGGCACACGGCGAAGGAAGGCCTGCAGGCCTCGCGCGAGCTCGGCCGGCGAGACGAGTGCTGGGCGCTCACCCATCCGGTCCGGGACATCGGGGGTGGCTTTGAGCGCCGGATAGAGGATGGAGCGAAGCGCTTCAAGCTCGGCGCGGACCCGCTCCCGGCGACGCTCGAAGCCTTCCGGTGACTCCACCTTGCCCGGCTCGAGCTCGGCGAGCCCGGCGAGCGCCGCGCGGATCTGATCCCGGTAGCGCTTCCGGCCCCACCCGATCCGGAGAGAACGGAAGCGACGGGCCAAGACGGCGGGCGCGTGCCGGCCGCGCGAAGACGGGGGCCGGAGGTCGCCCGCCTCCAGAAGGCGACGGACGACCACGGCCTGAAAGCCCTCCTCGATCCAGTCGAGGTACGCGCGGACCACGCGTCCGGTGCGTGTGCGTCCGATCGGGAGGCCCGCGGCGTACGTCACCGGGATGCGCAGTCGGCGCGCGAGCGCGTGCAGAGCCGACCCGTACGTCTCCGCGTCGGCAGCAACGATCTCGACGTCGTCCCACGCGAGGCCCTCGTCGAGGACGCGCCGGAGCACCTCGCGCAGCTCGGCATCGACCGAGCCCGCGGCGAAGAGCTCGATCCGCAGCGGCGCGGGTGCGGCGCCGTCCGCGCGGTGCGCGCCCGCCGAGCCGAGCCTTCCCGGCGCGTGCAGGAACGAGCCTTCCGAGCCCGGATCTCGGCTCCGGCCCGCGAGGACGTACGGCGGTGTGTCGAGCCCGACGACCGCGTCGGTGTCGAGCAGTCGGGCACCGCGGGCGGAGAGCGCGCCGACCAGCCGACCCTGGAGGCCTCGCGTCGAGAGGCCGGGAAGGAGAAGCACGACCTCGGCGTCCACGGTATCGGGCATCGTGGTGCCGCCCGCTTCGTGCGCGTCCAGCGCGGCCTGCATCACGTGCGCTGTATCCGCACGGCGGCGCTCGGAGAGACGTCGTTCGTAGCCGTGGAGCACCTGGAGCAGAAAGCGCCGCTTCTCCCACCGCGCGAAGCGCGCCGCATCGAGCTCCTCGACCCCGATCCCGGCCAGCCGGAGCGCCACCACCGCCCCATGCACGTGCGAGCGGAAGCCGACGCCCTCGGAGAGCTCGGCGAGCGGTCCCGTCCCTCCGCGCAGGACCGCGTCGAGTGCCTCGTCGAGGTAGGCCCGCTGCTCGAAGGTGTCGAGGAGCCGCACTCCGTCGGACTCGAGTGCCCCCAGGGCCAACCGCTGGGCGAGGCGATGGGGCGTCGTGACCTCGAAGCCGACCCACCCGTCTCCGACCAGGGCGAGGCGGCGAAGCAGCTCCCGACCGGCGGCGACGTTCGGGGCGACGACGAGCTTGCGGGCGACCCGGTGCCGGCGGCCCGCTCGGGCGAGGGCGTCGACGAGGCGGGGGAGGTGGTCCCGTGAGGTCATGCCCTCGCGGTGGAGGCGACCCCGCGGCGGCGCCCGCGGGTTTCCCGAAGATATCGGGCGCGCCCGTGGCGTGGGAGGGTCGCGCCCCCTACCCTGTCGACCCGACCATCGAACCACCCGGAGTCCCGCCATGAAGCGCTCGATCGTCCTCCTGCTCACGGCCGTTTTGCTCGTTCCGGCCGCCGCGACGGGCCAGTACTTCCCCGGCCCGCACCTCGACTGGGAGCGCCGCAGCCCCGCCGACGCGGGCTTCGACTCGGACCGTCTCCAGGCCGCCGTGGACTTCGCGATCGCCTCGGAGTCGAACGCCCCGCGGGACCTCCTGCTGAACCACGATATGACCTTCGGGCGCGAGCCTCGCGGCGAGGCGATCGGCCCGTTCACCGTACGCGCACCGCAGAGCGGCGTGATCGTGCATCGCGGCTACATCGTGGCCGAGTGGGGCGAGCCGTACAAAGTCGACAACACGTTCAGCGTGGCGAAGAGCTTCCTCTCCACCACCGTCGGGCTCGCGTGGGATCGCGGTCTGATCGGGAGCGTGGACGACCCCGTGCGCTCGTACGTGCCGCCCATCGTCCTCGACGACGGCGACGGCGAACCGGGCGATCAGGAGGATCGCAGGCCCAAGGAGCTCTTCTCCTCGGAGCACAACCGGAAGATCACCTGGGATCACCTCCTCCGTCAGACGTCGGACTGGGAGGGCACCCTTTGGGGCAAGCCCGAGTGGGCGGACCGCCCGGACCAGGACCGCTCCACCTGGCTGACCCGGCCGCGCAACGAGCCGGGCACCGTATACGAGTACAACGACACGCGCGTGAACCTGCTCGCGCTCGCGATCATGAGCGTCTGGCGCCGACCGCTCGCCGAGGTGCTGCGCACGCACGTCATGGACCCCATCGGCGCGTCGACGACGTGGCGCTGGCACGGCTACGACAACTCGTGGGTCATCCTGGACGGGGCGATGGCGCAGGTGCCGAGCGGTGGGAGCCACTGGGGCGGCGGCATGCTCATCAACGCGTACGATCTCGCTCGGCTCGGTCTGCTCACCATGCATAAGGGGATGTGGAACGGCGAGCGGATCCTATCGGAGGAGTGGATCGACCTGGCCACCACGCCCGGGACCGTGAACGACGGCTACGGCTTCATGAACTACATGCTCAACACGGACCGCGACCGGTACCCGAACGCGCCCGAATACACGTGGACGCACTCCGGCGCGGGCTCGAACCTCGTCTACGTCGATCCCGCCAACGAGCTCGTGGTCGTGGCCCGCTGGATCCAGGGCCGCGCCATGAACGACTTCCTCGGCATGGTGTTCGACGCCATGGGCGACATGGCGGAGACGAACCAGGACGGCTCGCCACCGAGTTGAGGATCTGGGTCGACGCGGACGCCGCGCCCGGGGACGTGAAGACGATCGTCGCGCGCGCCGCGCTGCGACTCGAGATCCCCATGTACCTCGTCGCAAACCAGCGGCTGCGCCCGCCGGCGAACAACCCGTTCGTCGAGGCGGTGCGGGTGGGCGGCGGGCCCGACGCAGCCGACGATCACATCGCGGAGCAGGCCGCGCCCGGCGACCTCGCCGTGACCGCGGATATCCCGCTCGCGGCGCGCCTGGTCGAGAAGGGCGTCCGGACGATCGACCCGCGCGGAACCGAGTACTCGGAGGCCAATATCGGCGAGCGGCTCTCGGTGCGGGACTTCATGGACGGTCTGCGCTCCACGGGCGTGGAGACCGGGGGGCCGAGCGCGTACGGCACGAAGGAGAAGCAGGCGTTCGCCGCGACGTTCGATCGGGTGCTGACGAAGCTCGAGCGTGCCCGTCCTCGTGACACCGAAGGAGACGAAGCATGACGAACGGAGTCGTACCTGTCCGGTAGGGTGCTGCCGCGGCAGGACGGTCCTACCGGGTCTTCGTCCAGATCACCACCACTCCGCAGCGCCACAGTCCCATGGCGAACTGGGCGGGCGCCTCCACGGGAGAGCGGTAGATCTCGACGGCATCCAGGACCTGGAGTGGAACGAACGCGTCGAGCGACATGCCGGCCGCCATGGAGACCCTCGCGCCATCGACGTAGACGAGGGGCTCGCAGAGCCCCATCAACCCACGCATCAGGATGCGATCTCCGCCGATCCGGAAGCGCGTCGTGATGCGGCCCGTCCTGGCGAGAAGCTCGGTGGTGGTAAACGCCGACGAAGCGGCGATCTCCGGAGGCGTGATGAAGCGCCCCAGCCCCATCGTCGCGCGATCCACGAATCCGTTCCGGACGAGCGCCGGGCGGGCGTCGGCATGAGCCTCGACGTCCACGGCGAGCCCCCCGATCTCGATGGGAACCGGGTCCATGCGGAACTCTAGCGACATCATACTCTCCTCACCGAGTTCCAGGATGCTCGACGCGACGGTCGAGCGGTACCCCAACGCGCTCGCTGTGAGGAGGAAGTCCCCGTTTTCCGACGCGACCAGCTCGAAGGTCCCGGCCTCATCGGTCAGAGCGGTATCGACCGAATCCCCGTCGACCGTGAACAGGCTGACCAGGGCCAACTCGATCGGCCGGTCGGAGCTCCGGTCGAGGAGCACGCCCCGTACGGTCTGAGCCCCGAGTCGGGGAGCGAATATGGCCACGAGTGCAACGGCGGACAGACTGCACACCAGCCTATGGCCCGGACTCGCCTGGATGCACCTCCGCATGACTCACTCCGATGACTCTCACGATCTGCGCGCCGCCACCTTGCCACGCCCTGAGTCGGCAGGGATCATGCCACCGAGAAGGCACCGAGATGAGCCCCGTCGTGGCGATCGACGTCCTCTCTTCCGGACGAAGAGCGGCCCATTACATAGACGTCCGCTACGGTTTATCCGCACTCGGATGCTCGACGCCTGGACGGGCTTCGACGAGACGGAGGCCGCCTCGGCCCGATCGCCGCGGTACCAGGCCGTCTTCGAAGCCGTATGAGACCGGGTCGTCGGGCTCAGGTAGGACCACCCCGACGGCCCTGACGCCGCACCCACGTCCGCACTTCGGCCAGATCGTCGATCACGTGGTCCGCACCGTCGGGCTCGGTCCAGAAGTCGTCCCTTCTCCAGATCGAGTACAGACCCGCGCCTTTCGCCCCCAGCACGTCGGGCTCCGGATTGTCCCCCACGTACACCGCGGCGTGCGCGGGCTCGTCCAGCTCCGCCAGCGCATGGGAGAAGATCCGGGGGTCGGGCTTGCGGCACCCGATCTCCTCCGAGATGACCACGCTGTCGAAGGAGGTCTCGAGATCGAGGCCTCGGAGCTTCCGACGCTGGATCAGCCCTCGGCCATTCGTGATCAGACCGAGCTTCAGCCCGAGGCCGCGCAGCACGTCGACCGTCTCGTGAACATTCGGCAGTGGGATGCACTCTTCGGGGAAGAAGCGCTCGAAGTCCTCGACAAGAGTCGCAGCGCTTCCCGGGCTCAGCCCGAACTCCGCTTCGGCACGATCGTAGAACACGGCTCGGTCCAGACTGCCGTTCTCGTCGAGCTCGAGAAGCCGGCGGATGTACCTCGATCCCGGCTCCGGACGGAACATCCCCGGA
The DNA here is from genome assembly GCA_028280205.1 of Longimicrobiales bacterium. GTDB lineage: Bacteria > Gemmatimonadota > Gemmatimonadetes > Longimicrobiales > Gaopeijiaceae > UBA2589. The sequence goes on along the minus strand of JANQME010000078.1, from coordinate 2,913 downwards.
TGCCGGGCGAGCTGGCGCTCGAGGTGTCGCCTGAACGTCGCGCGCCGGTCGAGGAGCGTGCCGTCGAGATCGAAGAGAACGGCGCGGATCTTCACGGGCGCACCAATCGCTCCGCTGTCGACGACAGGTGCAACGTCACCCGGTGGACGACCGCGCCCCGAGCAGCGCGAGCGCCTCGACGTGCACGCCCGCGCAGTCCACGACGGGGAAGTCGATGTCGGGTCCGTCCATGACGAGCACCAGGTCGGTGCCGCCGAGAAGCACGGCCTGGGCCCCGTCGTGACGCACGAGATCGCGACCCGCCTCCACCAGCACGCTCCGACTCTCGGGATCGACTTCGCCCGACAGGGCGATCTTCACGTATGCGTCGTGGACCCGATCCAGCTCCCGGCTCGGCGCGATCAACTCCGCCGAGGAGATCCCACCGAAAAATGCCGACTCCATGGTGCCTCGCGTACCGAGGAGACCCACCCGCCGGTAGCCTGCGGACTCCACCACCGCCGACACGCTTCTTAGGATGCTGCAGATCGGCAGCGGCGAACGCGCCTCGAAATCATCGATGCAGAAGTGGCCGCTGATCGAGGTGATTCCGAGTACCTCGGCTCCCGCATGGGCGAGACGCTCGGCAAGCGTCAGGTAGATCTCCACCTGAGCCTCCGTGGCACCCAGCTCCAGATTCCGGAGGAGAGTCGGAGAGTCGGCGTGCGCCATGGTGAGCGTCAGCGGGAAACGACGCTCGTGGCCGATCGCGATGAGCCGTCGGTAGTAGTAGTCGGTCGCGGCCGGACCGATGCCGCTGAAGAGGCCGAGATGCATGGGAGACCGGTTCGGGAGGGATCAGCGTGCCACGCTCGCCCTGGTGAAGAGAAGCACCGCGCCCCCGCCCCCGTCCGTCCCGAAGGAAAGCGTGGCCTCCTCGGGCGTGAGGATGACGACGGCTTCGAGAGACTCGAGGGGCATCGAGGCCGCGAGCTCGTGGTCGATCGGACTGCCGTCCAGGACCGCGATCGCGCAACGGTCCCGCCCCACGACGGCTTGGACGCACAGGGAAGGAGGCAGGTTCGTCCACTTGACGGAGATGCCTGCAACGTTCTGCCACTGAAGTACCTGACCCAGGTTCGAAGCCGGCGAGCGCCGCTCGATCTCACTCCTCCGGACGAAGCGCGCACCGATGTGATCGAGGCGCACCCCGTACTGAGTCACCCTTCGGCGCAACTGCTCGAGCCGATCGACCTCGACTTCGATGCCTTCCAACTCGACCGGATCGACCGGGAGCTCGAAGTCGATCGTGACGGTGTCGCCGGCGCGGACCGCCGCCAGTGGGGACTCGAGCCGGAGGTACCCGAGATGATCGGCCACAACCCGATAGTCGCCCGGCACCGGGGCATCGATCCGGTATCGACCGCGGTCATCCGTCGCCACTCGACGCACCGGGTCGTAGGACGCGAGAAGGAGCTCGACGGAGACGTCGCGCAGGGGTATGCCGTCCGAGTCGGCGGTGACACGGCCGGTGATCGTCTGTGCACCCACGCTCGAAGCGAGTGCGGTGGAGAGGACAGCGAGCAGGGCGAGCGTGCGCATCGTCGCTACCAGGACGGGTGCGCGTCGAAGTGCGCATTCCGAGTCAGTTGTCGACGGCCCGTTCCGTCGGGCCGGACGACACAAACTTCCATGCGGTCGTAGAACGACGAATCCTGCGGTGTTCCCTCGGTGCACTGGTACGCGATCAGGGTGCCATTGGGTGACCACTTCATCGCGTTGTTGTAGCCAGGCCCGGCGTCGAGTCCCCGGAGGCTGCGTATAGCGAGGTCGATCAAGCCCAGCTCCGCTCGACTGTAGTCGAGACTGTACGTGGTGATACCGATCACGTCCGCGACCCGTGACCACTCCGGACAGTGGAAGTGGAGCGAATCGGACCGCAGGAGCACGTCCACCGTCGCACTCGTCGCACGGGGAAAGTCGAAGACCACGACCTGCGACGCGCTCCCGATTCGTCGACTGGCGACGATTCGGTCCCCGCCGGCCGAGAAGGTGCCGCAATCGAACGTTCCCTCCGGAAGCGGAAGCTCCGTGGCCGCCGACCCGTCGACGTCCACAAGGAAGAGACGCTTGCTCGACTCGTCTTCTCCCGCCGGCACCAGGAGAGAGCTTCCGTCCGGAGACCACGCCGGCGGCCCGAGAACGGGCAGCTCGGGGGCCGACATCGCCCGAATCACTCGTGCGTCCGCGGCAAGCAGAAACAACGAATCGGGTCCCTCCCTCCTCTGCCGCACGAAGGCCACGCGACCATCGACCGGCGACCCGGCCGGGAAGCTGTTGGCGAATTCCGAGCTGCCGTGCGTCACTCGTTCCGACGCACCGGAGTCGAGGCTCAGGCGGTAAATGTCCTCGGAATCCCCCGGGAGCGTGGCCTGGAACAGGAGGTCGGAGTGCGGTGGCGGCGTGCAGCCCGCGATGGCACCGAACACGACGAGCGAGTAGGCGGACCGGAACCTCGGCATCGGATCTCCCCCGACGATGTTGCTCGCGCGGACCACGAAGGCGCGCGGAGACAAGATAGAGACCGGCGACGCTTCAGCGAGTCGCGTCCCGCAGTAACGCCAGAAGGCCTTCGGGATACAGCGGCTCGTCCGGAGGAGGGTCGATGCCCACCCAGAACGCGCGGCCATCCCAGACGTCCTCGTTCAAGGGTAACTCCTGGCGTGAGTAGGCCGCCGTATCGGCGAACCGTCCGTCGTACACGAACACGACCTCGTGGCCCGGTTCCCCCTCGTAGGTGAAGACGTTCTCCAGCACACCGATGAGCGCAGCGTCTCGAATCTCGAGTCCCAGTTCCTCGCGCACCTCTCGAGACAGGGCCGCATGGGATACCTCACCGAACTCCACCTCTCCCCCGATCGGGCGAAGGAAGTG
>JANQME010000068.1 GCA_028280205.1 Longimicrobiales bacterium | reverse complement strand
CGATGATCAGCTCACCCGCCACCTCGGGCACAACCGAGGCGCGGATCTCGCCGCCTCCGAATACGGCTTGTCGCTCCACCGGCGCCGCGAACGGCATCTCCGCTCCCGGCGCGGAGGCGTACACGAGCGAACCGTCCGGCCCGCGCACCTCGACCCCGATGACCTCCTCGTTGCCCCGTCCGGAGGTGAGCGTCGGCGGCAGCAGCAACTCGTCGCGGAGCGCGCGAGCGTAGAGCTCGCCCAGACGATCCCCGTCGATCTCGAATCCGTAGAGCACGGTGTCGCGCACCGGCTCGAAGTCCACGCTGACCGTGGAGGGCGATTCAAGCAGTGTATACGCGACAAAACTCCGCGGAGGTGCGCCGGGGAGGTGGACGACGGCGAACTGCCACTCCTCCCGGTAGCTCTCTCGCGCGTGACGTTGAACTTCCTCGATGGCGGCGCCCTGCACGCGTGACGCCGGGAGTCGCCCCACCCAGTGAGAGTCGGACGGGGACTCGCCGAGGCGAGTGAAGAACGAGTAGTCGCCGGCCAGGTGCACCCCACAGTCGCATGCGTCGCGCGCCGGAGGTGGTGCCAGGATCTGGTAGAGGCACTGCTCGGTTGCGTGGCCCCGTGCGAACGACGCGTTGGCGTACGCGATCGACAGGTGTCGATCGATCGAGGCGCGCAGGAGCTCCCACGAGCTTCGCTCGTAGCTCCAGGCCGCGAACTCGCTGTAGTCGGAGAGCAGTGAAGCCGCGGTCTCTTGGTGGGACCGCTGGGCGCGGAACGCCTCGAGGGCGCCGAAGCCGGCCACGGCCACGCTCAGGACCAGGAAGACCGCCGGCAGACTCCGACCCAGCCTCGGCGCGGTTCGCCCACTCGACGCTTCACGCACGTGCGTCGCCATCCCCACACCTCCGTACCCACGGGGTACCCACTCCGGCCCTCTCGCCAAAACTGGAAGATCCCGCGGCGAAGGCGAGGCGGGAAGGGTCGAAGTGTGTGAGAAGTGTGGAGGTCTCTGACGCGAAGGCCCGCGGGGATTACGGGGGGAGACGGTTGCGATGCGCGCGGCCGGGTCGAGGACCCGGCCGTCGCCACGTCTTCTGAGAGGAGACGCTAGCCCGAGGCCGCTTTCTTCCGCGGCGAGCGCTTCGGCGCAGACTTCTTCTTCCTGGACTCGCCGTCTTCGCCGCCGGGCTCCTCTCCGATCGACGCCTTCAGCGCGGCCATGAGATCGATGATCTTCGTCTTCGACTCCTCGGCGGGCGCGGCCGTGATCTCCTTGCCGGCGATTTTCTGCTCGATGAGCTCCATCGTCTTCTCGCGGACCTCGTCCTTGAACTGCGACGGGTCGAAGGCATCGGCGGCCGCCTGGTCGATGAGCTGCTTCGCGAGACCCAGCTCGGCCTCGTTCACGTCGCCGTCCTCGAGCGGGACCTCCGAGAAGTCGCGGATCTCCTCGGCGTAGTAGAGCTGCTCCATGAGCAGTCCATCCTCGTGCGGACGGATCACCACGACGTGCTGCCGGCCTCGGGTGGCGTGCTTCGCGATCGCGACACGTCCCGTCTCCCGGAGCGCCGCCGAGAGGAGCCGGTACGCCCGGGCGCCGCCCTTGTCGGGACCCAGGTAGTACGCCTTGTTGGACAAGAGGCGATCGACCGCGTCGGCGGGCACGAAGGAGACGATTTCGATCTCATCGGACTTGGGCGTCTCGACGACCTCGAGCTCCTCCTTCGTGAAGAGGACGTACTGGTCCTTCGCGAACTCGTACCCCTTCACGATCTCGTCCCGTGGGACGACGGTGCCGTCGGCGGGGTCGATGTACTGCTGTCGCACGCGCACGCCACGCTCCTTCCAGATCATGTTGAAGGAGATCTTCCGTCCCGACTCGCCCGTGGAGTAGATCTTCACGGGGAGTGAGACGAGCCCGAAGGCCACGGTGGACGTTCCGATCGCGCGAGCAGCCATAGATCGCAA
>JANQME010000064.1 GCA_028280205.1 Longimicrobiales bacterium | reverse complement strand
GGGTCGCGGTCCGGGAGGTCGTCACTCCTCGCTCGCCGTAGCTACAGCTACGACTCGTCGTCGTTCCTACTCCCGGTCGCGCGAGACCGGGGCACCCGCACGCGAAGCGCGTGGGTCGCGCGGGGCTCCCCTCCCGGGCAGAGCTTCCCTCACCCAACGCCGTACTCCTGGATCTTGTAGCGGAGAGCCCGCGGCGAGAGCTCGAGAAGCTCCGCGGCCTGCGTCTTGTTGCCCCCGGTGCGGTCGAGGGCGAGCTGGATCAGATGCCGCTCCAGGCGCGCCCCGTGCTTCTTCACGGAGAGGTCGTCCGTGTCGACACCCACGCCCGGCGTGTCGGGCGCCGGCCGGCGCACCGCCTCGGGAAGGTCGTCGACCGTGACCGCGTCGCCCTCGGTGAGCACCAGCGCCCGCTCGAGGACGTTCTCGAGCTCCCGGATGTTGCCTGGCCAAGGGTAGTCGAGCAGAACCTCCATCGCCTCGGAGGTGATCGCGTCGATATCGACGTCCAAACGCGACGCGTGCCGCTCGAGGAGGTGCGCCGCGAGCTGAGGGATCTCCTCGCGACGGGTACGCAGCGAGGGGAGGTGGATCGGGACGACGGCGAGCCGATAGTACAGGTCCTTTCGGAAGTCTCCCGCCTCGACCGCGTCCTCGAGATCCCGATTCGTCGCGGAGATCACCCGCACGTTCACCCGGCTCGTCTCGGTGGCCCCGATGCGTCGCACCTCGCCCTCCTGGAGCGCGCGCAGCAGCTTGACCTGGAGCGCGCCCGGGAGCTCCCCGACCTCGTCGAGGAAGAGGGTGCCGCCGTCGGCCGCCTCGAAGAGCCCCGGCTTGTCCCGGTCCGCGCCGGTGAACGCCCCCTTCACGAAGCCGAAGAACTCGGATTCGAGGAGCTGCTCGGGCACACCGCCGCAGTTGACCGGAACGAACGGGGCCTCCGAGCGGGCGGACTCCCTGTGCAGCATGCGCGCGACGAGCTCCTTTCCCGTACCGCTCGCGCCCGTGATGAGCACCGCGGAGTCGTAGGGGGCCACCTTCTCCGCGATGTCGATCGCCTTCCTCATCGCGGGCGACCCGACCACGATCTCGCCGAAGCGTGCGTCGGCCCGGACTTCCCGGCGCAGCCGCCCCACCTCCCGACGGAGCTGCTCTCTCTCCTCGGCCTTCCGGACGATGAGCAGGACATCGTCGGCGCCGAACGGCTTGGGGATGTAGTCGTAGGCGCCCTTCTTCATCGCCTCCATGGCGAGGTCGAGCCCCCCGTAGGCCGTCATGACGAGAACGAGTGCCTCCCCGCCCCACTCCCGGTACGCCTCGATGAACTCGAGACCGCCCATCCGTGGCATCCGGACGTCGCACAGGATCAGGTGTGGCTCCTGCTCCTTCGCGGTCGCGAGCCCCTGCTCGCCGTCCTCGGCCTGCACCACCTCGTAGCCGGCGTCTCCCAGGATGAGAGAGAGGGACTTCCGCAGTCCCGCGTCGTCGTCGATGATGAGGATCTTCACTCGGTCTCCGTCGTCCGGTGGCCCGCCCCTTCTGCTTCATCGTACGTCATCGGAAGGCGGATGAGGAAGCGTGCTCCACCCCATTCGCTTTCCTCCGCATCGATCATCCCCCCCATGCTCTCGATGAGGCGCGCACAGATGGAAAGGCCGAGTCCCGTGCCGTCTCCGGGGTCCTTGGTCGTGAAGAACGGGTCGAAGACCCGCTCGCGGTCCTCGGGGGGGATGCCGGGCCCGTTGTCCGACACCTCGATCACGAGCATGCGCTCGGAGGTGGCAACCGAGGCCGGTCCCCGCTCGTCGAGCGCCTCTCGGCGGCGGTGCAGGTAGTTCAGCTCGGGTGGGTCGTCCTCCCGGCGAGCCGGCATGCGCCGCAGGGATCCCTCCGCGGTGCGCAGCACGACCGAGATGTGCGGGTCCGGGCGATCCCGTACGGCGAAGACGCCGTTGAGCAGGAGGTTCACCAGGACCTGCTCGAGCCGCTGGGGCGCGACCAGCCGCGACTCGTCTCCCGGCCCCAGCTCCCAGGTCGTCTCGACCGCCGCGAGCTTGCCCTGGTTCTCGAGGAGCGCCCGGACGTTGCGCACGATTTCCGAGGCGCTGCGCGACTCCTCCGGTCCGGACGGAGGGCGGGCGTAGTCCAGGAGCCCCCGTACGATCCGGTCGATCCGGCTCGCTTCGGTGCGGATCGCGTCCAGGAGCTCGGTGTCCTGGCCGTCGCGCTCGGCGCGCTTCAGGGCGACGTCCACGAAACCGACGATGGCCCCGAGAGGGTTGCCGACCTCATGCGCGATGCCGGCCGCGAGCGTCCCGACGGACGCCAGGCGGGCCGACCGGATCACCTGATCGCGAGCCGCGCGCAGCTCGCGATTCGTCCGGTCGAGGGACTCGATGTTCTCGGCGAGAAGGCGGCGGTCCCTCGCCGCCCGCTCCGCCAGGAGGTGCGCGGCCCACGCGACCTCTCGCACGGCCTCGTCCGTGGACGACGGAGGCTCCAGGTCCGGCAGCTCCGCCGGCCGGGCGCCGGAGGCCTCGGCGACGTCACGAAGCTCGGCGGCGAGCTTCAGGAGTGCATCGCGATCCGTCAGTTCGTGCAATCCACGACGCCGGGGACCGTGGCCGGCGCCACCTGTGCTGCGTTGCCGTGGTAGATCGCGCACGACTGCCCCGGCAGTCCGGAGTGCGCGGCCGTCGCGGACCACCCCGTGTTCGTCGCCACTCCGACCACGACGGTAATGCCATCCGAACCCGTGAAGCTGACGTCCGCGAGGGAGGTGGTGAAGGTGTAATGCTGGTTGTAGTAGACCTCCTGCTGGCTGGCCAGATTGCGGAGGTCCGCCTTCGCCGTCGAGAAGAAGGCCTTCTCGCGCGTCGCGCTGAACTTCGGGATCGCGATCGCGGCGAGGATTCCGATGATCACGACTACGATCAGGAGCTCGATCAGCGTAAAACCGTCTCGTCGCATCGACATCTTGGTTCTCCTGTCTCTCGTGCGGTTCCCGGCGGGCCGGCGAAGCGAAGGGTGGCCCAGGTCGAGCCCGGACCACCCTCGCGCTTCATGTCACACCCGCATGGCGGTGCGGGAGTCTGCAAGGTGACCCGAAGGTCAGTTCGAGCAGAAGACCTCGCCCGGCTGCGTCGGGCCCGCACCGCCGATCGTCACCGAGCTGGCAGCGCCGTAGAACATCGAGCAGCCCTCGCCGGTGCCGAGTGCCTGGTGGTACGCCGTGGCGGCCCAGCCCGACGACGTGACGTTCGACATGCCGACGATGACGCCGTCGGAGTTCGTGAACGCAAGGTCGCTGGCCGACGACGTGTAGGCGTACGCGTCAGAGTAGTAGATCTCCTGCTGCGAAGCCAGGTTCTTGAGGTCGGACTTCATGGCCGCGTAGTAGGCCTTCTCACGCGTGGCGGAGAACTTCGGAATGGCGATGGCCGCCAGGATTCCGATGATCACGACCACGATGAGGAGCTCGATCAGGGTGAAACCCTTCTTGTTGTCCCGCATCGGATGACTCCAGGTGTGGATGAAACGGTGATGCTCGTGCCACGGTTAGGGCAATCCGGGGACCAAAGCGTGCCACACAGCCATAAAACTATACTTTTCATATACTTACAGCATCGATCCACTCGCCGTCGGAGGGCCCGATACGGGCCCCGGACCGTGGGATTTCGCAACTTTCCGGCACCTTGCAAGACACCGGAACCAGCCGTCTCAGCGCTCGGGAACGGCTACTTCGTCGGGTCCCACGGGGAGCCGAAGCGTTTCGAGACCGAATTCGGCCACTCTGACCGAATCAATGGCCTCCCGGCCGGATTCCGTCTGCACGGCGGCCCAGGCCGTGTCGATCGACGCGTACGCCGCGGCAGTGTCCCCGGCTTCCCAGCGGACGTAGGCGTCGTACATGAAGCCTTGCCAGAAGTTGGGGTACGCGATCTCCTCTCCGAGCGCGCGCTGCCGCTCCGCCTCCGCGAACTCGCCCTGCGCCGCCAGGGCCCAGGCGAGCAGATGGTGGCGCGCCGCGTCGGTCTGACGCCCCTCCTGCACCTCGAGCGCCCGGCGGGCCCACACTTCCGTGCCTTCGGCATCCCCCTGCTCCGCCCGACTCGCGCTCATGAGGCGGGGCGCCGCGATGAACTCGGGGAAGTCCGCGATCGCGAGACCGAGGAGCCCCTCTGCACCCCGGTAGTACCCGTAGTCGATGAGCGCCCGGGCGATCTCGGTAACCAATTGATACGACGTGTTCAGAAGTGAGACCGAGGCACGGTACGAGATGAGGCCCTGCTCGTGCTGCCCGGCTCTCATGAACTGGTCGGCCAGCGCCCACTGCGACCGGCCGGCCTGCGGATAGTCCCGCATCAGCGTGGTCAAGACCGTCCCGGTGTCGTGCCAGCTCGGATTCCTCGTCCACGTGCGCACGCTTCCGAACAGCACGAACGCGGCCAGTCCGGCCCAGGCGAGGCGTTTTCGATCGCGCGCCATGCGGACGACCAGCCAGCCGCTCGCGGCGGCCAGCCCGACGGACGGGAGGTAGAGCGTCCGCTCGGCGAGGAGCACGCCCGAGAGGAAGACCGTGTTGGAGGTCGGCGAGATCGAGATCAGAAACCAGAGCGCACCGAACGCGGCCATCCGCCCGGTGTCCCGCCCCTTCGCCACCTCGGGTCGTCGCCAGGAGAGCAGGCAGATGACCAGGAAGAGGAGCATCATCACGACGCCGAGCGTGTTCTCGAGGCCCCACGACGTCCAGATCCGGATCACGTCGGGGGAGTAGTCCGAGGACAGGTCGAGCGGGAACACCCACAGGCGTATGTAGTGCAGCCAGATCTCGCCCAGCGTCCAGATCCGGGGGATCTCGTTGAGCATGTCCGCGCCCAGAGGCGCGAAGGGGTGCGCCACGCTGCCCAGGACGGAGAAGCGTCCGGCCAGGAGAGCCACGGCCACGATCAGCATGCCGGCGTAGACCGGCCACCGGCGACGCATGTAGTCCGGGAGCTCGCGGAAGCCCAATCGGCCCCGCGCGGCATCGAGGAGAAAGATGAGGCCCGGGAGCGTCACACCCGACTCCTTCGCGCCGAATCCCAGTGCGTACAAGAAGCCGATGAGGAACGCATCCCGCCAACCGGATCGATCGCCGGAGCGGAGGTGCACGAGGCACGCCCCGACCAGAGCACTGGTCGAGATGATCTCCGAGAGGCCGACCACGTTCGCCACCGCCTCGGCGTGCACCGGGTGTACCGCGAAGACGAGCGCGCCGGCGAACGCCGCCGGCACGGAGAGCAGCTCGAGGAAGAGCATGAGCGCGAGCAACGTCGCGCCGACGTGGGCGATGACGTTCGCGGCGTGGAAGAAGAGCGGGGAGCCGCCGCTGACGATGTGCTGAACACCGAAGAGCGCCGTCGTCACCGGCCGCCACAGCCCGAGCTCCCGCCCGTACGCCGTGGGCCAGTAGGGCGCAACGAGCGCACCCGACAACGTCTCCACGGACTGGATCGCCTCGTGCGTCTCGATGATGTGGATGTCGTCGTACGCGAACAGATTCCCCAAGGAGTTCAGGTAGACCAGCGCCGCGACGACGCCGACGATCAGGTACGCGCTCCTCCGGTCCCGGAGGGGCGAACCGAGAAGGCTCACTCGCCGGTCCGGCCGACCGAGATCGATGAGAGGCGTTCCGGGGTGTCCCACAACGGCACCTCGGGCGGCGTCCATGGCGCCGCCTTCGGCCCGAAGACGTTGTAGCGGAAGATGCACCAGAGGGCCGAGAAGCCGTCCTTCCAGCCGATCTTCTTTCCCTCCGCGTACGAGCGCCCGTCGTAGCTGATGGGAAGCTCGTAGATCCGCGCGCGCGCCTGGGCGAGCCGGGCGGTGATCTCCGGCTCGATCCCGAAACGGTCCGCCGAGAGCGGGAGTGTGTGAAGCAGCTCGGTGCGGATCATCTTGTAGCACGTCTCCATGTCGGTGAGGTTCACGTCCGTGAACATGTTCGACAGGAGCGTCAGGAAGCGGTTGCCCACCGAGTGCCAGAAGAAGAGCACGCGGTGCGGGCCGCCGAGGAAGCGGGAGCCGTACACGGCGTCGGCCTTCCCCGCGAGGATCGGCTGGAGCAGCATCGGGAACTCGCGCGGGTTGTACTCCATGTCCGCGTCCTGCACGATCACCACGTCTCCGGTGGCGTGCTGGAAGCCGGTACGCAGCGCAGCACCCTTGCCCCGGTTCCGCTCGTGCATCACGAGCCGATCGATCAGCGTCCCCTCGAGCTTGGGCAGGAGCTCCCGCGTGCCGTCCGTCGAGCCGTCGTCGACGGCGATGACCTCCAGCCAGAGCGGGACCGTACGCACCTTGCGCAGAAGCGCCTCGACGGTCCGCACCTCGTTGTAGACTGGCACGACGACGGAGAGTCGGACGCGATCCCAGCCCAGCTCCTCGACGGATGCGCCGAGGTCCTCACGGCGGAGTCCCTTGTTCATGATTCCTCGATTCCGTAGCGGTTGAGCTTCCGGTAAAGGGTGGAGGGATCGATGCCGAGCACCTCGGCGGCGCGGGTCTTGTTCCCACCCTCCGCGTCGAGCACCCAGAGTATGTAGGCGCGCTCGACGACCTCCATCGTCGGATTCGACGGGAGATCGCTCGCCCCGAGCCTGGGCGGAGGCGCCTCGAGCACACGCTCGGGCAGCGCGTCCGGTCGGATCACGGATCCACCGGACACCACCACGGCCCGCTCCAGGGCGTTCTGGAGCTCGCGCACGTTCCCTGGCCAGTCGTACTCGATCAGCGCCTCGAGCGTCTCCTCCGCCAGCGTGTACCGCTCGCCGTTCCCGGATCCGAGGAAGCGCTCGGCCAGCAGCGGGATGTCCTCCCGTCGTTCGCGCAGCGGGGGGAGATGGAGCTGGATGACGTTGAGTCGGTAGTACAGGTCGCTGCGGAAGCTCCCGCGGGTGATCTCCTCCTCCAGGTCCCGGTTCGTCGCAGCCACGATGCGCGCGTCCACGGGCACCGCCTTGGTCGCACCCACCGGGATCACCTCGCGCTCCTGGATGGCCCGCAGGAGCTTCACCTGGATCGCCGGGCTCATCTCCCCGATCTCGTCGAGGAAGAAGGTGCCGCCCCCGGCCGCGACGAGCAGCCCGTCCTTGTCTTTCACGGCGCCGGTGAACGAGCCCTTCACGTGTCCGAACAGCTCGCTCTCGAGGAGGCTCTCGGGCAGGGCGCCGCAGTTGATGGAGAGGAACGGACCTTCCGAGCGTTGCGAGAGTGAGTGGATGTAGCGAGCCAGAACCTCCTTCCCCGTCCCGCTCTCACCGGAGATCAGGACGGTCGAGTCGGTGCCGGCGACCGTCTCGGCGAGTGCCAGCACTTCCAGGAAGCGCGGCGCGCTTCCCGTGGGACGGTCCTTCCGGTGAGCGGCCCGGCTGCGGATCTCCTTCTTGAGCCGCTTGTTCTCCGCCTTCAGTTGGCGCGCTTCTGCGGCCCGTTTGCAGATCGCGAGCAGCTCGTCGTTCGCGAACGGCTTCTGGAGGTAGTAGTAGGCGCCCTCGTTGACCGCGCGAACGGCCGACTGCAGGGACGCCTGTGCGGTCATCAGGATCACCGGAACTTCGGCGTCGATGTCGCGAGCCTCGGCCAGGACGTCCAGACCCGTGGCGCCGGGCATGCGGATGTCCGTGAGCACGATGTCCGGCTTCTCGTCCTCGAGCGCCGCGAGCGCCTTGGGACCCGAGTCCGCGACGACGACGTCCCAGCCCTGCCCCCGGAAGAGGATCGCAAGCGTGTCGAGGATCGCCGTCTCGTCGTCCACCAGGAGGATTTTCACGCGGACACTCCCGTCGTCTGGACGCCCGCTTCGCTCGGCGCGCCGGGCAGGAAGATCACGAACTCGGCACCCCCGTCGGCGCCGTTCTGAACGAAGGTGGCGCCCGAGTGCGCCTCGACGGCGCGGTGGACGACGGCGAGCCCGAGGCCGCTGCCGCCGGCCTTCGTCGTGAAGAACGGATCGAAGATCCGCGCTCGGACCTCCTCGGAGATCCCGGGGCCTGAATCGGACACGGAGAGGCGCACCGGTCGCTCGATCGCGGTTCCCCGGGGGCGAAAGCGGTCGGCCTCGTCTTCGAGCGTGACCCGTACCCGCCCACCCGGCCCCGCGGACTGCGCGCCGTTGAGCACCAGATTGAACAGGGCCCGGTGCAGCAGGTCGGCGTCACCCACGACCGGAATCGGGCCATCGTCGAGCTCCGCCTGGACCTCGACGTCCTTCAGGTCCGGATGCTGCTTGGCCACGAGCAGGCACCCCCGCACCAGCGAGTGCATATCGAGCTCGTCGCGGTCACCCATCCCCAGCGCCGAGTAGTCGAGGAACTCGGAGAGGAGCCGCGAGAGGCGGTCCGACTCGGCCAGGATGAGTCGAGTCAGCACTTCGCGGTCCTCGGGAGACACCCGGTTCGAGCTCAACTGCTCCACCGCAGAACGGATCGAGGCGAGCGGGTTCTTGATCTCGTGCGCGAGCGAGGCCGAGAGGGTGGCGACCGCCTGGAGGCGCTCGGCCCGGACCTTGAGCTCGTCGAGGCGCTCCAGATCCGTGATGTCCTGGAAGAGCGCGGTCGCCGAGGGGAGCGCGTCCTGGCCCCGCTCCAGCACGGCGGTGCTGACCCCGAGCCGTGATTCGCCCTCCGGAGCCGAGAGCACCACCCGACCGCGCGAGACGGAGGCCCGGCGGTGGATCGCCTCCTGCAGCATCGAGCCGAGGAGCGGGGCGATCGAGTCCAGCTCGTCGAGGACCGGTCGTCCGAGCTTGTGCTGGAGTCGGACGCCCAGGAGACCTTCCGCCGCCGGATTCGCGTACGCCAGACGCCCGTCTCCGTCGACCGTGATGACCCCGGTCGAGAGGGTGGCGAGAATGTCGTCGGTGTCCAGCCGGAGCTGATAGAGCTCGGAGGCCACCGCCCCGAGAGCCTGGCCCGCACGGCGCAGCCGGTCGCCGATGAGTGCCGTGACGAGCGCCACCACCGTGAAGAGGACGATCCGGAGTCCCACCAGCACGGTGAGCGGCTCCTGGAAGCCGAGCACCAGATCGGCCGTGTAGAGGATGCTCGCCAGGACACCGATCAGAAGACCGCCCACGAGCGGGAGGAGGAGCGCCCCCGCGCTGATGACCAGGATGTAGACCGACGCGAAGCCGCTGATCGGCCCACCGGTCAGGTGCACGATGGCGGTCACGACGAACGTGTCGAAGACCACCTGGGCGTAAAGGAAGTTGGTGCCCGCCTCGTTCCTGTCGACGTGGGTGTACCTGAACGACCACGCGGTAACGGCGAAGGAGACGAGGAAGAGGACGATCACGCCGAGCAGGTCGGCGCGCTGAGCGTTGAACCACGTGTACAGCGCCGCCACGAACATGCCGGTGACGAGCGTGAGGCGCCCCGTGTAAAGCCACCTCAGAAGATCCGCCCGGGGAAGGCCGGGCGCCGCTGGCTGGAACGGTCGGTTCGGGGTGGCCACGGTCGGCCCGCCGGCGTCGGACGATACTTCAGGTCGATTCACGGTAGACCCGTCGCCTCGCAAACTGCAAGGATTCCATGCTCGCAGATTGCGAGTAGCCGCAGGTTACAGTGCTCACCCCTGGCCCGGTCGGGGCAGGCGCCGGACCTCCGAGGCCACCACGTACGCCGACCCGCCGAGCCGGCCGACGAGGCGTAGCGCCTCGGGTCGCACCAGCATCGTCTCGCCCTCGAAGGGGAGCGTCGGATCGAGCCTCACCCCGACGACCTCGGCGACGACGAAGGCGTTGGGCGCGTCGAGCTCGACCTCCTGGCGGACCCGGCACTCGAGAACGGCCGCGGCCTCCGCCACGAAGGGCGCGTCGACACGATCGAATGCGGCGCGCGTCACCCCCGCGAGCTCGAACTCGTCGACGTCGGGGGCGGCCTTCGCCGAGCTGGCGTTCATGGCCGTGAGGAGCTCCTCGGTGACGAC
>JANQME010000469.1 GCA_028280205.1 Longimicrobiales bacterium | reverse complement strand
CAGGGAGCCCGGCAGATCCGGGCCGCCGTGCCCGAGGCGATCCTCCTCTTCATCCTCCCGCCCTCCGTGGAGGTCATGATCGCGCGTCTGCGAGGACGGGGCAGCGAGGATCGCGCAGACGTCGCTCGGCGCCTCCGCTCGGCCCTCGACGAGCTTCAGGCCGTCCCCGACTTCGATTACGTTGTCGTGAATGACGATCTGCCGACCTGCGTGTCCGAGATCCGGGCGCTGGTGGAAGAGGGTCGGCCGCCGACGGGACCCTGGTTGGGTCCGGACCGGCTCCGAAGCGGAATCGAAGCCATTCTCCGCGAGGAGTACGGCGACATCATGCAGGACGACGAACAGGACGGACCATGAGAGTCTTCACGCCCAACGAGGTGGCCACCGGGACCGAGAGCAAGTATCTCGGCGTGCTCGTGGCCGCGAAGTACACCCGCGAGCTCAACTCCCTGCCGCGCGAGGCGATGCCCCTCGGCGAGGAGAAGAAGCTCACGACGCGCTCGCTGGAGGCCCTGACGTCGGGCCAGATCGAGTTCCGCCTGGTCAAGCGCCGGCGCCGCGACGAACCCTGACGGCTCCATGGCCCTGACGCCGCGCCCGCCCTGGGAGGGGAAGCGGATCGTTCTCGGGGTCACGGGCGGCATCGCCGCCTACAAGTCGATCCAGCTCGCCCGAGACCTCACCCGTCTCGGTGCGACGGTCGACACGGTTCTCACCCGCTCGGCGCTGAGCTTCGTGGCGCCCCTCGCCTTCGAGGGCGTCACCGGCCGTCCCGCGCTCACCGACCTCTTCTCGGCGGAAGGGGCGGCGCTCCACATCCGGCTCGGACGCGACGCCGACGTCGTCTGCATCGCGCCCGCCACGGCCGACGTTCTGGCGCGTGCCGCGCAGGGCCGGGCCGACGATCTGATCTGCACCACGCTCCTCGCCACGCGGGCTCCGGTCGTGATCTGTCCGGCGATGAACGACCGGATGTTCGCGCACGCTCAGGTCGTGCGGAATCTCGAGCACCTCCGGGAGGAGCTCGGCTACCGAATCGAAGGGCCGGCGGAGGGCGCCCTCGCGGTCGGGGAAGGTGAGGGACCGGGACGGATGCTCGAGCCGTGGCAGATCACGGAGGCCATCGGCCGGGCCCTCGCGGCCGGGCCGCCCTTCGAGGGCCGCTCGGTTCTCGTCACCGCGGGCCCCACCCACGAGCCGATCGACCCGGTGCGCTACGTCGGCAACCGTTCGTCGGGGCGGATGGGATACGCCGTCGCGCAGGCGGCGTGGCGGCGGGGGGGCCGGGTGACGCTGGTGAGCGGACCCTCGGCGCTCGACGCTCCGTACGGCGTGGAGCGGGTCGGGGTCGAGACCGCGCTCGAGATGCGCGAAGCCGTGGTGGAGCGTGCACCCGAGGTCGATGTGGCGGTGTTCGCCGCGGCCGTGGCGGACTTCCGCCCTTCCGAGGCCCGCGACCGGAAGGTCAAGCGGACGGAGACGGGCGCCTCGCTCACGCTCGATCTGGAGGAGAACCCGGACGTGGCGATCGAGAGCCGCGGCGTGCGCCGGGAAGGCGGTGTCCGCGTCGGCTTCGCCCTGGAGACGGACGACCTGGTCGAGAACGCCGCCCGGAAGCTGGAGGCGAAGGGCTTCGACCTCGTCGTCGCGAACGACGCGACCGAAGAGGGCGCCGGCTTCGGCGTCTCCACGAACCGGGTGACGATCCTCGACGCCGGGGGTGGGCAGGACGTGCTCCCGCTCCTGTCCAAGGACGAGGTTGCGGAGCACATCCTCGACCGCGTCGCCGTACTGCTCCAAGGCGGCTCGCATGGGTGAGCGCCCGACGCCGGCCGAACTGGCGCGGCTCCTGCGCCAGCGCGTGGAGATGGGCGCGACGGACCTCTTCCTCGACGGGATGACACGAGCCGAGGCGCTCGAGCGGGCACGGGGCGTGAGCGCGGTCGACGCGACCTCCGCTGCGGTCGCGACGCCGCGACTCCACCGGGACGGAGGGGGCCTCCCGGAGGGCTACGAGGAGCTGCGCGCCACCGCGCTCGAATGCGAGCGATGCAGCCTGTGCGAGTCCCGGACGCAGGTCGTCTTCTCGGACGGCTCACCCGACGCCCGCATCATGGTCGTGGGTGAAGCACCGGGCGCGAACGAGGACGCCACCGGTCTGCCCTTCGTCGGGGCGGCCGGCAAGTACCTCGACCTCCTCCTCGCGACCGTGGGGCTCGGCCGGAAGGACTCGGTCTACATCGCGAACGTCCTGAAGTGTCGGCCTCCCCGGAACCGGGATCCTCTCCCCGAGGAGATCGAGGCGTGCGCTCCGTATCTGCGTCGCCAGATCGAGCTCGTCGCCCCCGAGGTGCTGCTGGCGGTCGGCTCCTTCGCCGGCAAGCTCCTCACCGGGCGGGAGAAGTCTTCGCTGGGCAGGCTCCGGGGCACGGTGCACTCCTACCACGGAGTCCCGCTCGTGGTGACGTACCACCCCGCGGCGCTTCTGCGGAATCCGAAGTGGACGCGCGCCTTCTGGACCGATCTCCAGCTCCTGCGCGACGTCATGGACGCCGACGGGGGCACGGAGGAATCGAGCGGCGCATAGGCTACGCTTCGGACGCCGCGGGCGGCCCCGATGGTTGTCCGTGCTACCGTGACGACCGCTCCGCCGCGCGCTACAATCCAGGATTCCGCGTTCGCCTCCGTCCACCCCGCCCGAATGCAAGAACCGCCCCCGCCCGACGGCATCGACCGTCCCCTTCCGTACTCGATCCAGGCCGAAACGGCGGTGCTCGGCGGGATGCTGATCGACCGCGAGGCGGTGGCCAAGGTCATCGAGACGCTGGACGGCGGGATGTTCTACCGGGAGGGGAACCGACGCATCCACAGGGCGATGATCCGGCTCTTCGAGCGGGGCGACGTCATCGATCCGATCACCGTCGCCGAGCAGCTCAAGAACACCGCCGAGCTCGACGCGGTCGGAGGGCTCGACTACCTGGCCCGACTGGTCGACGCGGTGCCGACCGCGGCCAACGTCGAGTACCACGCGGGCATCGTGCGCGAGAAGGCGCTCCTGCGCCGCCTCGTCCAGCAGGCTCAGCTCATCGTCCAGGACGCCCACGACCCGGGCGAGCGCTCCGTGGACGAAATCCTGGATCAGGCCGAGGGGCGCATCTTCCAGGTGGCGGAGAGCCACAAGCGCGAGGGCTTCCGCCCCATCAAGCAGATCCTCTGGGAGACCTTCGAGCACATCGAGAAGCTCCAGGAGTCCGGCTCGGGGATCACCGGCTTGCCGACCGGTTTCGTCGATCTCGACCGGATGACGACGGGCCTCCAGGGTGGCGACCTGTGCATCGTCGCGGCCCGGCCGTCGATGGGGAAAACGGCGTTCGCCCTCAACGTCGCCGCGACCGCGGCGATCAAGCACGAGAACGCGGTCGCGATCTTCTCGCTGGAGATGTCGGCCGGCCAACTCGTGCAGCGGCTCCTGTGCTCCGAGGGACGGGTCGACGCCCAGCGCCTGCGCACCGGGCGACTCACGCGAGAGGAGAACGCCCGACTCGGGACCGCGGCGGGGCACCTCAATACGGCGCCCATCTGGATCGACGACCAGCCGGGCAGCAACGTCCTCGAGGTCCGTGCGAAGGCGCGCCGCATCCAGTCCGAGCTCTCCTCCAACGGCCAGACGCTGGGGATGCTCGTCATCGACTACATGCAGCTCATGTCGGGCACCGGCAGCGCCGAGTCCCGAGTCCAGGAGGTCAGCCAGATCTCGCGCGGCCTCAAGGCGCTGGCTCGGGAGCTCGACGTGCCCCTCGTCGCCCTCTCCCAGCTCAGCCGCGGTCCCGAGGCCAGGACGGACAAGCGCCCCATGCTCTCCGATCTGCGCGAGTCCGGTTCGATCGAGCAGGATGCCGATGTCGTCATGTTCCTCTTCCGTCCCGAGTACTACGCTTCGGCCGAGCAGCGTGCGGAACTCGAAGGCAAGGCGGAGCTGATCGTGGCGAAGCAGCGCAACGGCCCCACGGGCGTGGTCAGTCTCTACTTCGAGAAGGCGTACACGCGCTTCGAGTCGGCTCTGCAGCATTCGGGCGCGGGAGCGCCCGGTGGGAACGGCTCCGGCTTCGGACCGTGACGCGTGTCGGCGTCGCCGTCCCCGCCGCGGGCGCGGGCCGGCGCATGGGGGGAGTGCGAAAGCCCTTTCTGGAGCTCGCCGGCGAGCCGGTTCTCGTCCACGCACTCCGGCCCTTCCTGGCGCACGACAGCGTCGACGCGGTCGCGGTCGCGCTGGCGCCCGAGGACGCGGCGCGTCCGCCGTCGTGGCTCACGGAGCTGGATCCCCGCATCAGGGTCGTGCCGGGTGGCGAGAGCCGCGGCGCGTCCGTACGGGCCGCGGTCGAGGCGCTTCCCGGGGAGGTCGACGTGATCGCGGTGCACGACGCCGCGCGGCCGCTCGTGATCGCAGAGACCGTGACGACGTGCCTCGAGCGGGCCGCCCGGGGAGACGGGGCGGTGGCGGGGTGCCCGGCCACCGATACGATGAAGCGGGTGGACGCGGAGGCGGTGGTCCTGGAGACCCCCGACCGCTCCACGCTCTGGCACGCGCATACGCCCCAGGTCTTTCCCGCCGCGGCGCTGCGACGGGCGTACGCCGCGGGCGATGCGGGTGCGACCGACGACGCGGCGCTCCTCGAAAGCACGGGGCTGCGCGTCGTGATGGTCGACGACGGAGGGTGGAATCTGAAGGTCACGCGTCCTGCGGACGTCGCCGTGGCCGAGGCGATCCTCCGATCGCGCGGCACTTCGGACCAGATCCGCGAGGCCTCGAGGTCGACATGAGCGGTCCGGCCCGCACCGTGGATCTGCGCGCCGACCCGGACGCCGATCTCGCGCCGGTGGTCGCGCACCTGCGGTCCGGGGGCGTCGTGGCCTACCCGACGGAGACCGTCTACGGGCTGGGTGGTGCCTGCACGGCCGAGGCCGTGGCCGCGGTGCAGGCCCTCAAGGGTCGGTCTGCCGACAAGCCCCTGCTCGCGCTCGTGGAGAACGAGGCGTCCGCCGCCGGGCTGGCGTGGACGCCGGCCGCACGGGAGCTGGCGTCGATCTTCTGGCCCGGCTCCGTGACGCTGGTCCTGCGCGATCCCGGCAGCGTCTTCCCCGCGGGGGTGCGGAGTGGGGCGGGGACGGTCGGCGTGCGCGTGTCTCCGCACCCGGTCGCGGCCGGACTCGTGCGCGCTCTCGGCGCCCCGCTCACCTCGACGTCGCTCAACCTCCCGGGCGAGGAGCCGGTTACGTCGGGCGACGCCGCGAGCGACCTTCTGGCACGGATGGGCGGTTCGGGGGTCTGGCTCCTCGACGGGGGCCGGCTGCCGCCTTCGGCGCCGTCGACCGTCATCGACTGCTCCGCCGACGAGCCCGTCGTCCTCCGTGAGGGAGCGGTCCCGCTGGCCCGCCTCCGCTGCGCACTCCCCGAGATCCATGACTGACGATCCGATCGAGCCCGGCCCGTTCCGCGTCCTCTTCGTGTGCACGGGCAATACCTGCCGGAGTCCCCTCGCCGAGGTCATCGCACGCCGGCGCATCGAGGAGCTCGGGTGGGCGCACGTGAGCGTGGCGTCCGCGGGCG
>JANQME010000409.1 GCA_028280205.1 Longimicrobiales bacterium | reverse complement strand
GGCTCCCGCCGCACGGGAATCGTCCGGTGGGTGGCGACCTCCGACGGGCCCATCGTCGGGGGCGCGAGCGCCGGTTCGGCCGGAACGCTCAGCGCGCGGGCGGCGGACACGGGGTCCTGGAGCGCGGTGGCGCTCGTCGGGCCCGTCACGAGTCCGAGCACGCACGTCGACCCCACGATCCCGGCCCGGGTCACGCAGGAGGCGCGGCCCGGACGTCGAGGGTCCATCAGAATCCGATCGAGAACGTCACGTGCACGGGTTCCGTCTCGCCCGTGATCGTCGAGACCGCGAGCGACTTGGCGATCGCCAGGTCGAAGCGCTGGTAGCGCAGCCCGAGCCCGACTCGAGTCCCGTCTTCCTGACCGATCTGTGACCAGGCGTGGCCCGCCCGCAGTGAAAGCGCGTCGGTTCTCCCGGCCGACAGCTCGGTGCCGAGGTAGAACGAGGTGGAGCCGAGCGATCGGAGACGGTCCTCGACCTCGAAGGCCAGCCACCCATGCAGGTCGTCCCGGCCCGTGAGCTCGCGGACCACGTCGTAGGCCGCAGCGACACGGACCCGGGCCGGGAGCGGATCTGCCTGTTCGGCGTTGCGCACCTGGAAGTCCGGCCCGAGGTGGGCCACCATCGCCCCCAGGCGGACGTGCTCGCGCGGCATGATCTGGGTGCCGAGGTCGAGCGCGTACGTGGTTGCCGTGCTCCCGTCGTCGGTGCAGACGCCTCGGCAGGTGAACTGGAAGCGCACCACCTTGAGGTTGACGCCCGCGGCGATGCGGTCGGAGACGTGCAGCGCAGCCGACACGATCCCGAGGTGGTTCCGGACGTTCAGGGTGCCGGTGAAGTTGCCGAACTCGTCGGTCTGATCAAACTCGCCGGCGTCCAGCAGATAGTACGACGCGCCGAACGAGCCGAGGCCGGGCCGAGCGAACATGCCGGTGGCCGCGGTCGCGGTCCCGACGGTGTGGTCTCCGCGTACGATCACCAACTGACTCCTCGGCAGCCCCGCGAGCCCGGCGGGATTCCACCACGCACTCTCGACCCCCTGGGTCCACGTCATCGCCCGCCCGAGCGAGACCCCTTGGGCCCCGACGGGGAGGAGCAGGAAGAGCGCCCCCTCGTTCGGGTCATCGGCTTGCTGCGCAGCCGCGGACTGTGGCACCGCGGTGCTGAGCAGGAGCACCAGCGCGGCGGGGATCAGGGGCAGCCCCGGACGGCGGGGGATCGGCCCGGTGGGTCCCGTACGGGCTTCAACGGGCATCGGCTTCATCTTCGGCAGGCAGGCGGAACCCCAACTGTCCAAGGTAGGCGCGGTTCTTCCGCCACGAGCGGAGCGGCTTCACCCAAAGTTGCAGATACACGCGCCTCCCCAGAAAGGTCTCGATCTTCGAGCGGGCGGCCTCCCCGACCGCGCGGATCGCCTGCCCCTTCTTCCCGATCACCATCCCCTTCTGGGATTTACGCTCGACGTAGACGACGACCTCGATGTACACCGGGTCCTGGGCTTCGCGGAACGCCTCTACACGACAGAAGACCGAGTACGGGATCTCCTGGTGGAAGTGCTCGAAGATCGTCTCCCGCACCAGCTCCGCCACGAAGAAGCGAACGGACTCGGACGCGATCTCGTCCTCCGGGTAGAGGAAAGGCCCCTCCGGCAGCGCGTCCCGGAGCCGTCCGAGCAGCGCGTCGACCCCCGTGCCTTCCGCTGCGGAGATCGACGCGACGCCCTCCGGCCCGAGTCGCTCGTCCGCCCACGTCGTCCAGGCCTTCACGGCGCGTGCGGGGGCGATGTCGATCTTGTTGAGCGCCACGAAGAGCGGTGCGGAGCACTCTTCGAGCGCGGTCAGAAGGCGCTCGGCGTCGCGCTCGGTCGGGGGGCGGGTGGCGTCCGCGACCAGCAGCACGACGTCGGCCTCGGAGAGCGCCTCCAGCGCCGCTCCCAACATCGAGCGCTGCAGAAGGTCCTTCGCCTCGAGCAGCCCCGGAGTGTCGAGGAACACGAGCTGATCGCGGTCCACGGTGAGCACACCCGTGACGCGCTGCCAGGTCGTCTGGGCCTTCGGCGTGACGATCGAGAGGTGCTCACCGATCAGTCGATTGAGCAGCGTCGACTTGCCGGCATTCGGGCGGCCCACGAGGGCGATGTAGCCTGTCCGGGTCGTCGCGGGCCCGGACCGGTCCCCTGCGCGTGCGGTCTCCGCCAAGAAGGGCGTGGGTCGGAGGTACGAGACGCCGGAAGTTTGCGTGCCGGCCCCCTCCTCGCCAAGCTGGCGCGCCCCTCGCCCGTCCTGAACCTGCGGAGCACACCGTGCCCGGTCTCCTCCCCGACGTCGATCCCGACGGCCTTCTAGAGTACTCGGTCGTCTACACGGACCGGGCCCTCAACCACATGTCCGTCTCGTTCCGCGACGTCATGCGACGGATCCGCGAAGGGCTCGAAGAGGTGTACGGAGCCGAAACCGCGGTAGTCGTGCCCGGATCCGGAACATTCGCGATGGAAGCCGTGGCCCGGCAGTTCGCGACGGACCGGACGTGCCTGGTCATCCGAAACGGCTGGTTCAGCTACCGGTGGACCCAGATCTTCGAAGCCGGGGGGATCCCGGGGCGCGAGATCGTCCTCACGGCCCGACCGACCGGAGACGGACCCCGGGCGCCGTTCGCGCCTCCTCCGATCGGGGAGGTCGTGGCGGCGATCGAGCGGGAGCGGCCCGAGGTCGTCTTCGCCCCGCACGTGGAGACCTCGGCCGGACTCATCCTGCCCGACGACTATCTGCGTTCGGTCGCGGAGGCGGTTCGGGCGGTCGACGGGCTCTTCGTGCTCGACTGCATCGCCTCGGGCGCCGTCTGGGTCGACATGACCGACGTGGGGGTCGACGTTCTGGTGAGCGCACCGCAGAAGGGTTGGAGTGGCTCGCCGTGCTGCGGGCTCGTGATGCTCGGACGCCGCGCCCTGCCGCGCCTCGCCGAAACGGCCTCGACGAGCTTCGCGTGCGATCTGGGAGCGTGGCATCGGATCATGAACGCCTACCGCGACGGAAGGCACGCGTATCACGCCACGATGCCCACGGACGGGCTGCGCTCCTTCGCGGATGTCCTGGACGAGACGCGGCGGTTCGGCTTCGCGACGGCCCGGGAGCGGCAGCTCGAGCTCGGCGCGCGCATCCGCGGCGTCCTGGAGGCGGCCGGCTTCACGAGCGTCGCGGCCGAGGGGTTCCGTGCACCCGGTGTCGTGGTGTGCTACACGACCGACGCGGAGGTGAGCTCCGGCGCGAAGTTCGCGGCGGAGGGAGTCCAGATCGCCGCCGGTGTCCCGCTTCGGTGCGGCGAAGCGGAAGGGTTCAGGACGTTCCGTATCGGTCTCTTCGGACTCGACAAGTTGACCGACGTAGACGGCGCCGTGGCGCGCTTCGAGCAGGCCCTCTCGACGGTCGCGCCGGGCGCGCACGCCTGAGTCGGCCGAGCGCCGACTGCGCCTCGAAATCTCGAAATGTAGAAAGCCCCCAGAACCCGAGGTCCTGGGGGCTTCCGGCATGAAGCCGGCGACGACGTACTCTCCCACCGGGCGGCCCCGGCAGTACCATCCGCGCTGTAGAGCTTAACGGTCGTGTTCGGGATGGGAACGAGTGTAGCCTCTACGCAATTGTCACCGACAAAACCCGCCGGGCCGCTCGAACCGCCCGGGGCATGCGTGAACAGAGGTCGAGAGAAGAGAAGAGCCAGCCGTAACGGCCGCTCATCTCCGAAGAGATGCAGCACTCTGATGAGAAACCGGAGGGGAGGAACTGGTCAAGCCTCACGGGCAATTAGTACGGCTCGGCTTCACGTGTCACCACGCTTCCACCTACCGCCTATCGACGTACTCGTCTCGTACGGCCCTTCAGAGACCCGAAGGTCTGGGAGTACTCATCTTGGAAGGGGCTTCCCACTTAGATGCTTTCAGCGGTTATCCCGTCCCGACGTAGCTACCCGGCGATGCCCCTGGCGGAACAACCGGTACACTAGTGGTCGGTCCTTCCCGGTCCTCTCGTACTAGGGAAGGCTTTCCTCAATACTCCAACGCCCACGACGGATACAGACCGAACTGTCTCACGACGTTCTGAACCCAGCTCATGTACCGCTTTAACGGGCGAACAGCCCGACCC
>JANQME010000128.1 GCA_028280205.1 Longimicrobiales bacterium | reverse complement strand
GTCCAGGAGCGCGCGCGCCTCGGGCAGTACGTCGGAGTACAGCCGCAGGTCACTCTCGAGGAGGACGATCAGGTCCGGCTCGGCGCCCTCCCGAATCCCCGCGCTGTCGACGTAGACGAAGCCCGCCGGCTGCTTCGAGGCCGCCTCGTGGCGGACCTCGGCCTGGAAACGGTCGTAGTCGCGGATCCTCTGGTGGGCGCGAGTGGGGGCGCGCACGCGAATGCGATCGGCCTCCTCGCGGTGGTACTCGGCGGTGCGAGGCAGCTCGAGGTGACCCCACTCCTCTCCGGTCTGGTAGACCGTGTGCGTGCCGGAATCGATGGACGCCAGCAGCCAGTCCGTGGCCAGCACACGGCTGTCCGTCCGGCCCAGGAGGCGGTTCATCGCGACGTCTCGGGTGACGGGCTCGGCGGCGAGGAGCGCGAGCAGCACGATTAGCGCCGCGTTTCGCTTCGGTGCGGGAACGCGCTCGACGATCCGTACGGCGGCGAGCCCGGCGAAGAGGCAGAGGAAGGGAATCACCGGCATCATGTACCGGATGAAGACCGTCAGGCTCTGGAAGGTGGCCGCGTAGAAGATCAGCGGAAACGAGAGGAGCACGACAGCCTCCCGCCAGCGCTCCCGGACGGCGAAGCCCACCCCGACGAACGCCAGGAGGTAGACCGGCCAGCCGACCCCGAGCGGCAGCGAACGGCGGATATGGTACACGCCGCCGAACCCGAGATCGAGGCCGTGCCCGCCCGCCAGGTGGTCGAACTGGAAGAGGAAGTGGCGGACGAACAGGAAGTCGAAGAGGGCGTAGGGGGTCGTGAGGAGGAATACTCCCAGCATCGACGCCGCGAAGATCCACGGCCGGGAATCGCGTACCATGAACCGGGCCCGATCCATCGGCGTCGGAAGACGCGTCGCGTCGATGCTCAGGAGCCACGCGACCGCGATCGCGCCGGGCATGAGAAGACCGACGTACTTGGCCGACATCGCCAGCCCCGAGAACACGCCGGCCAGCGCGTAGTCCCGGCGCGTCCCGGTGCGATAGGAGCGAAGCACGAAGACGCCGGCGAGCGCCACGCAGAGGGTGAGTACGATGTCGGTCGTGGCGAAGTGCGAGTCCCGGACGTGCAGCGGAGCCACGGCCAGGAAGAGCGCCGCGGCGAGCCCGACGCGAGCGCCTCCGATCATGCGGCCCAGCGCATAGAGGACGGCCACCGTCGCCACGCCCGCCACGGCGGACACCGCGCGCGCCAGAAGCAGCCAGGGCGAAAGGTCCAAAGCGGCGGCGGCAAGCGTCTCCGTGAGCGACTGTCCCGCCAGCGCCAGGCCGCCCATCGACACCCCGAACACGGCTCCGATGAGGTAGAAGTAGAGGCTCGGGTAGTGGAAGAAGCGCGGGTTCGCGTCCGTCGCGAAGAAGCGCAGGGAGCGCGACACGATCTCGGTCTCGTCAGGACGAGCGAGCGTGTGCGGCAACCCGAAGTCGAGACTCCACGCCCTCAGGAGTGCCGCCAGGGCCAGGATCAGCACGAGGAGCAGGCGAGCCCCCCGTCCACCCTCGTCCGATTGCTCGTCGCCGCTTTGCACGTTGCAAGCTACCGGCCCATTCCGCGCGGTTGCAACGATATCGAGCCGAGCGATGCCGCGAGCGCGTACGTCGGCTATCGTTGGCGCAAAGTGTCCGATCGAAGACGGCAGGACGCCACGCCCACTCGGGTTTCTCCGACTGGAGGAGGATAGTAGTGATACGAAGTGCGACGTTCACGGCGACGCGGACTGCGGCTGCGGGGCTGACTGCCGCTGTAGCGCTGCTGGCCGGCTGCACAGTGGAGGCGGCCCCCGCCCCGGACGAAGGCCCGATCCACCCCGGCGTCGACGCGGTCTTCGCGGACCTCGACCGGGACGACGGTCCGGGCGCAGCGGTCGGTGTCCTGCTCGACGGCGAGGTCGTGCACCGCGCGGGCTACGGGATCGCACACATGGACCACGCGATCCCGATCACGCCGCAGACCGTCTTCGACATCGCGTCGATCTCGAAGCAGTTCGGCGCTCTGTCGGCGCTCCTCCTGGAGGAGGAAGGCCGGCTCGATCTCGACGCGGACGTACGCAGCTACGTCGAGGAGGTGCCCGACTTCGGGGCGGTGATTACTCCGCGGCATCTCGTGCACCACACGAGCGGGATCCGGGACTGGCCGCACGCGATGCTCATGGGCGGCGTCACGTACACCGACGTGATCTCCTTCGAGAAGATCCTGCGCATGCTATACCAGCAGGAGGATCTCGACTTCGCTCCGGGGGCGGAGTACTCGTACTCGAACACCGGCTACAACCTCCTCGCCCGGATCATCGAGGTGCAGTCCGGCGAGTCGTTCCGGGCGTACGCGGCCGGCCGGATCTTCCGCCCGCTCGGGATGGAGCATACGCACTTCTCCGACGACTACCTCGAGATCGTGCCTGGTCGGGCCGAGTCGTACGCGCCCGACGGAGAGGGCGGGTGGCGGCGGGTCGTCAACCAGCTCACCGCGCTCGCGTCGAGCTCGCTCAACACGACGGTCGACGACTTCCTCCTCTGGATGCGGAACTACGAGGAAGGCACCGTCGGCGGAGGCGGGCTGCTCGAGCGGATGGTCCAGCCGGGAACCCTGAACGACGGTGAGGAGCTGGGCTACGCCTACGGACTCGCCGTGGGTGAGTACCGTGGCCTCCCGACGATCGGGCACGGCGGGAGCTGGGCCGGTTTCCGGACGAACTTCGTCCGCTTCCCGCGGCAGAACCTCTCGGTCGTCGTCTTCTGCAACGTCTCGGACTGCGATGCCGCCGGGCGGGCCCGCCGCACGGCCGAGGTCTTCCTGGAGGCGGAGATGGGGCCGCCGCCGGAGGAGTCACCCGACGAGGAGGACGCCGAGCCAACCACGCTGACCGCGGCTCAGCTCCGGACCTACGCGGGCACGTATCGGAGCCCCGAGCTCGACTCGACGTACGAGATCGTCGTACGGGGCGGAGAGCTGGTCGCCCGACACTGGCGCAACGCGGACGCCACGCTCACTCCGTCGGGGGACGACGAGTTCGACGGGGACCGGTCGTGGCTGCCGCGCGTACGCTTCGAGCGGGATGCCGGCGGGCGAGTGGAGCGGATGACCGTGACGGGGAGCCGGGTGCGGAACCTGAGGTTCGAACGGGTGCGGTAGGCACGGTTCAACCCCTTGCGACCATCCCCCACCCGCCGGATACTCGCGCGCATCCTGTTCCCCGGCCTGCCCCTCGTTCCGCGTCTATCCCCGGCCTTCCGACCGAACCCGCCGTGACGCCACCTCCCGCGACCCGCCGTGTGGCGGCGCTCATCGGCGCGATCCTCGCTGCGGATAGGCTCACGGTCGTCGTCGCGCTCGTCGTGACCGTCTTCGCGTCCACACCCGCTTCCGTCTCCGCCCAGTCGACTGGCCAGGGCAACCCGGCGCAGGAGGAGCCCGCCCCGTCCGGCCGCCGGCCCGTCCTCGACGGCGCCCCGCCGCCGGACTGGCCCACCTCGATCACGCGCGACGATCGCGGCCGCGCCACGGTGCGCGCGATCCGACTCGAGGCGCCGCTCGAGCTCGACGGCCACCTCGACGAAGCGGTCTACTCCGAGTACGCCCCGTTCGGCGACTTCGTGCAGGTCGTGCCCGTGGCCGGCAACCCGTCGTCGGAGCGCACCGACGTCTGGGTCATGTTCGACGACGAGAACGTCTACATCACCTGCCGGTGCTGGGACGAGGCCCCGCCCGGCTCGTGGGTGATCAACGAGTACCGCCGCGACACCGCCGGGCTGCGCAACAACGAGCACTTCGGCGTGATGTTCGACACGTTCTACGACCGCCGGAACGGCATGATGTTCTACGCCAACGCGCTCGGGGCGCGCGCCGACTACGCGGTCATCGACGAGAGCAATCCGAACTCCGACTGGAACCCGGTCTGGGACGTGGTGGGCGGGCAGTTCGACGGCGGTTGGATCGTGGAGATGTCGATCCCCTTCAAGTCGCTGCGCTACAACGCCGGCGCGGAGCAGATGTGGGGGATCCAGCTCCGGCGCTCGATCCGCCACAAGAACGAGTGGACGTACCTGAACCCGGTCCCCCCCTTCCTGGCCGGGCCGCAGGGGCTCAATCGCGTCTCGTCCGCGGGCACCATCGTCGGGCTCGAGCTGCCTCCGGCCGGCAACAATCTGGAGCTGAAGCCCTATCTGATCGGCTCGCTCACCACCGATCGGCTCAGCACGCCGGCGGTCTCCAACGACCCCGCCGGTGACGTCGGCCTCGACCTCAAGTACGGGATCACCGCGAACCTCACCGCGGACGTGACCTGGAACACGGACTTCGCGCAGGTGGAGGTCGACGAGCAGCAGGTCAACCTGACGCGCTTCAGCCTCTTCTTTCCCGAGAAGCGCGAGTTCTTCCTGGAAGGCCGGGGCGTCTTCGACTTCGGGTGCGGCGGAGTCGGCGGCTTTGGGTGCGGCGGGAGCTTCGGGGGCGGAAGCGACACGCCGACCATGTTCTACAGCCGGAGGATCGGCCTCGACCAGGGCCAGATGGTGCCGATCATCGCGGGCGCGCGCGTCACGGGGAAGGAGGGCCCGTGGGCCATCGGTGCGCTCTCGATCCAGACCGAAGCGATCCCATTCGCGCAGCTCGCCTCCCCCCCGGCCGGTGACAGCACCGGGATCGCGGAGACGAACTACTCCGTCGTCCGCCTCAAGCGCGACGTCCTCGGGCGCAGCGCGATCGGCGCGATCTTCACGAACCGCTCCGCCGGTCTCACCGGCGACGGCGCGAACCGCGCGTACGGCATGGACGCCGCATTCGCCTTCGGCCAGAACTTCGAGGCAGGCGCGTACTGGGCGCAGACGGAGAGCCCCGGGCTCGACGGAACGAACCAGAGCTGGCAGACCGCCATGAACTACGCGGGGGACCGCTACGGCATCTCCGCGTCTCACCTGGCCGTCGGCGACGCCTTCAACCCCGAGGTGGGCTTCCTGCGGCGCGACGACTTCGCCAAGACCGCGGGTTCGCTGCGCTTCAGCCCGAGGCCCGCGTCGATCGCGGCGATCCGCAAGCTCACCTGGCAGGCCGACCTCGACTACTTCGAGGACGGGGACGGCTTCATCCAGTCGCGCCAGCAGGCCGGGCGCTTCCAGATCGAGATGGAGAACAGCGACCAGTACCAGATCCGCATGCAGCGCGAGTTCGAGCGCATCGACCGACCGTTCCCCATCGGTCGCGACCTCGATATCCCGACCGGCCGCTACACCTTCACCAGCTACCAGGTACAGTTCAACGGCGGCACGCACAGACCCGTCGCGGGCAACGTCTCATTCCGGTGGGGCAACTTCTATCACGGCTCGATCCGTTCGGTGAACGTCCGCCAGAGCCGGGTGGTGGTGAACTCACACCTCTCGTTCGAGCCGGGGATGAGCGTCAACTGGATCGAGACGCCCGACGGCGAGGCCACGCGCGCCCTATTCAGCCTGCGTCTCGACTACGCGTTCACGCCCCGCATGTTCTTCAGCTCACTGCTGCAGTACGACGAATCGTCCGACCTGCTCTCCAGCAACCTGCGCTTCCGCTGGGAGTTCCTGCCCGGCAGCGAGCTCTTCCTGGTGTGGACGGACGAGCGCCAGTACGGCCCCGAGGGAATCGGCCTGCGCAACCGGGGGATCACGGTGAAGGGGACGCGGCTGCTGCGGTACTGAGGTCCAGGCCGGAGCGACGCCCTCGATCGCGACCCACTCGTCCCCGAAAGCATCGAAGGGCGAGTCAGTACCCCGCGAAGCGAAGCTCAGGGATACGCGCGAAGTCGCGGACGTTGCGCGTCAACAGGATCGCATCCTGCTCCAGTGCGGCCGTGCCGATGAGCAGGTCCATGGTCGCCACCGAGGAGCCTCGCCGCCGCAGCTCGGCCAACGTCTCGCCGTAGCGTCTCGCGAACGCCCCGTCGGGGGAGACGATTTCGAGGGCGCTGAGCAGGGCGTCGACCCGCACCTGCTCGGAGGCCGAGTCCTCGGCGATGGACGCGCCCGCGCGCAGCTCGCAGGCGACGTGCACGCTGACCGCGAGCGGCTCATCGGCCAGGCGTTCGAGGAGCCGGTGGGCGGGGCCTGGCTCGCCACGCCGACGCTCGCGCAGCACATCGACCAGGAACGACGTATCGAGGTGGGTCACAACGGCTCGACGGACGCTGGGCTCTCCGCTCGCGAGGCGACGATCTCGTCGATGGCATCGAGCGTGCCCTCCGTGAGGTCGGCGTCAGCGAGCGCGCCGAGCAGCGTGGCGCCGGTCGAGCGGCTGCCCAGGTGCTCCTTGATCACGTCGGAGAAGGACTGCCCCTCTCCCTTGTGGCGCTTCAGCGCGCGGTACGCGTCCATGTCGATCGTAATCGTCTTGACTGCCATGCAATCAATGTACACTTATACTGCACTTACACAACGCAGCTGGCGCAGCGCTGGCCTGGCGCTCGCCAGGGATATCCTCGGTTCGGGACCGGGTCACCGGCATGGCCCGTCGGAGCACGCTGGCTCGACGGCAGAGGCCCGGCCATATTCTCGAGTACACCTTCTCCACCGTCCCTCGAGCCTCAGCGCGCCCCGCAACGATGCTCTCGACCGACCCGACCCGGAACGGTGCGCTGTTCGGCGGGAAACTCTTCTCGTTCGGTCTCGTGCTCGTGCTCGCCGCATCGTGGGGCGCGCTACCCGCCGCTCCCGCCCCGGGGACAGAGGGCGTCACTCGAATGGGCGGCGAGGACCCCGTGCTCATCGACTGGCGCGACCTCAGGGGGCTGAACTTCCGGACGGGCGAAGCGACGCCGGAGCTGCAGGCGCTGGATGGGAAGCTCGTCAAGATGGCCGGCTTCCCCGTCCCGTTCGAGGACTGGGCGTCGAACGTGACGGAGTTTCTCCTCGTTCCCTACCAGGGCGCCTGCGTGCACACGCCGGCTCCACCGCCGCACCAGGTGGTGTGGGTACAGATGTACGCGTCGACGCGAGCGGCACTGCCCGGGCAGAATCCTGTGTGGGTCGAAGGTACCCTTCACATCGAGATGGCCGACAACGTGTACGGTCAGGCAGGCTTCCGGCTCGTCGGCATGAGGGTGACGCCCTACTTCTACTGATCCGGTCGTCGATGTAGGGCCTCGCCGCGCTCGCGCTTCCCCTACCCCTCGGCCCGCAGCGTGTCCATCGGGTCCGCGCCGGCCGCACGCCGCGCGGGCAGCCAGGTGGCGAGCAGGCCGATGGCCGCCGCCACGAGCGCCGCCGTCGCCAGACTCGGGACGTCGTAGGTCGAGACCTCGTAGACGATCGCCTGGAGGAGCCGCGCCCCGGGAACAGCGAGCAGCAGGCCGGCGGGAATCGCGACCATCAGGATCCGCGCGCCGCTCCGCAGATGATGCCGTAGCAGCTCTGCGCGCGTCGCCCCGAGCGCGCTCCGGATCGCTGAGGCTCGGCGGGCGCGGTACGCCGTGTACGCCATCACGCTGAAGAGTCCGAACGCGGCGAGGACCGCGGTGAGTCCCGCCAGCAGCGTGATGAGCATCAACGTGAGACGCAGCACGCTGGTAGCGTCGTCGACATACGCGTCCAGCGGCCGGACCTCGTACACCGCTCGACCCGAGCCCGCCTCGTCGATGTGCGCACGCACGGCGTCGGCCAGCCCTGCACCGGCTCCGTCGTGCCGCACCACGTAGTAGAGGGGACGCCAGCGGAAGATCGACGCTGGCACGTACACCTGCGGGCGCACCTCGGCCCGGGCGTCCATGACCCGCGGATGTCGGATCACCCCCACGATCTCCAGGTCCGGCAGACCCCAGCCCGCCTTGAACACCCGCCCCAGCGGGTTCTCCCCGGGGAAGAGCGCCTCGGCCAGCGACGCGTCGACCACCGCGACCGGTCGCTGGCCTTCGACGTCTTCGTCGGTCAGGTCCCGGCCCAATCGGAACTCGACGCCGATCGTCTCCAGATAGCCGGGCAGCGTGGAGAAGTAGTTGGCGAGGCTGTTCTCCCAGTTCAGCGAGTCGACCTCGAGGCCGGAGAACGCGTCGGTGGGCGCGTAACCGTACAGCGGCAGGTGGGAGACGGCGCCGGCGCGGGTCACCCCGGGGATCGCCTCGATCCGTTCGGTCAGCTGTCGCCAGAAGACCGCTTCTTCCTCCCGCGAGTCGAAGCGCCCTCCGTCCACCGGAACGGCCATCGACAGCGTCCGGGACGGATCGTATCCGAGGTCG
>JANQME010000304.1 GCA_028280205.1 Longimicrobiales bacterium | reverse complement strand
TGCGATCCGGAGGGGTACGGGCGCCGAGCCGGTCGCAGTCGCAGCCGATCCATCGATCGACGAAGCGTCTCCGACGCTGTCACCCGACGGCCGGTACCTCGCCTATGTCGCGTTCGACGATCGTATCGGGCGGAGCCAGGTCTGGGTCCGTCCGTTCCCCGATGTCCAGGCCGGCGCGTGGCTCGTCGCCGGTGCGGGCGGAGGGGCGGGGTCGCCCCGTTGGTCGTCCGATGGATCGGAGCTGTTCTACGCCGAAGGCCGCACGGTGATGTCCGCCCGCATCGGGTACGACGAGGGCTTCGAGCTCCTCGAGACCCGACCGCTCTTCATGCTCGACGAGACGTTCGTCGACCCGCTGAACACGAACTACGGCGTCTCGCCCGACGGGGAGCGGTTCCTCATGCCGCTGTTCGATGCTCCCAACGAGCTCGTGCTCGTGGAGGGCTTCCACGAGGAGTTGCGGCGTCGGGCGCCTCGGTGAGGGGTCGGTCATCGCCGCGAGGCGAGCAGGCCCGCGCCCGAAGCCGGCCGGTCCGGCGTTGCCTCGCTGATTCGCCGGAGGTAGGCTCACACCGGTCCAGCCCCGTAGACACTGGCGGGGCCCTCCGTTCACGCGTCTCGCGAGGTAGACGTGCTCCGCTCGATCGAGTTCATTCACAAAGGCCGCCGATACCGAGGAACGGTCCGTCCGGTGCCGGGCGGGGCGCCCGAGTTCGCCGATGGAGCGTGGTTCGTGTCGATGAACGGCGGGCCGGAGCGTCGGGTCTTCGAGGCCCATCAGGAGGACGCGGACACGGCGGAGTTCCAGCATCGTATCGTAATCGCCACATGGCTCACGGAGGGCTACAACCGACGAGTTACGGGGGACCGAAGGAAGGCGGGACCTCGAGATTCGGCGGTGCCCGATCGTAGGACAGGAGCGGACCGGCGGGTTTAACCGGATCGGGGCGATGGACCGCGCTCCGCCGCCCGGCATGCACGTCACGAACGAGCCCCGCAGGCGGATCTGGCGGCGCGGTCATCAGTCCGCGGCGCCGCGTCCCCACCCGCC
This sequence comes from Longimicrobiales bacterium, assembly GCA_028280205.1. GTDB lineage: Bacteria > Gemmatimonadota > Gemmatimonadetes > Longimicrobiales > Gaopeijiaceae > UBA2589. Next base: position 5,423 of record JANQME010000304.1, on the reverse strand, counting down.
GATCGAGATCCAGAGGTAGAAGCCCTCGATCCCCAGGTCGGGGCCGCCCGCGACCCCGTTGATGCCGTCCAGCGTCCAGGACGTCCCTCCCGGGCTGAGGAGGTAGCCGCCCTCGACTCCTAAGGCGAGGCCCCACGCCGACCCGCCGTCGGACTCGCGCAGCGCGAGCCGATAGTCGAGCGCGACGCCGACGTCCAGGAGGAACATCAGCCCGGTGGAGAGCGTGGAGCTCCGGGCCGGGTCGTCGAGAACGTCATCGAAGGTCGGGGCGTCGAGGTCGGTGATCCGGAGGCTCAGGCCGCCGGCCCCCATCCCCAGGGCGGGGAGGAGGGTGAGTCCCCCTCTGGAAAGAGCCTCGTACTTCACGCGCGCGAGGCCGTAGCCGCCTGTGAGGCCGACCCGCGTCGATCCGCTCGTCTCCGCGGGGTCCAGACCTCCGTGCCCGACGCCGCCGAAGTGGAAACGGCCCACGATCCCGTACCCGGCGCCGCCCCACGTGGGAACGGTTCCGTCGAGTCCGGGAAGGCCGACCGCGCTCAGACGGGCGTTCAGGCCATCGAGGTCCAGGCCCAGGACGCCTCCCTGGAAGAAGCCGTAGCCCCTGGGCTCGCCACCCGTGCTGGACGTTGCGGTCTGACCGGCTCCGGCGTCGGGCAGGGCGACATGGATCAGCCCGTAGAGCAGGCTCAGGTGGAAGAGCCGTCTCAGGGACGCCCTCGAGTTCGGTGTTCCTGATCGTAAGCTGGACATGGGTGTGTCTTCTCCGTCTCGTTCTCGTGGTTCTCCGCCGACTGCGGCACTCGTCACGAGTTCCGTGGTCTGTTGTCGGGCGAGGGGCGTGCCAGCACGCGAACGCTTTGGAATGCAAAGGGTTACGAGATTCCCGACCCTGAGGAACGCGGCCGGCCGCGACCGAAATCACGGCCATTCGCGACATGGGGGCGGCGCCGTTCACGACGGCCTGTGCCGCGACCGACGGACGGGCTCCTACCGCGACGAGTCCTCCGCCAACCGCTTGATCTCGCGCATCATCCTCCGACTCATCACGAAGGAGACCGGCTCGATCGTGAAGCGTCCGAACGTGAGCCGGCTCCTGCAGTCCAGCGCGTGGTCGTAGCGACCTCGAATCAGCAGCCGACTGGCACGGTCGGCTCCCTGGCGGACGACGAACTGCCAGGTCGACTTGCCCCATGGTCCCTCCTCGCCGGTCGTGGCCGGTGACCCGACGAGCACGAGCGCATGCGGCGGGTCGACGATCTCCACGCGAAGTGGGGGCGCCGTCGGATGCAGGAAGACGTGGTCTCCTACGGACGGGTACTGGAACTCGGGAAGGATCTTGGTCGTGTTGGTGATCCTGCAGCCGACCAGGTTCTCGAGGGTTTGATAGGTGTAGAACCCTGCGCGACGCTGCCCGATCTGGGCGATCCAGGGCCACACCCGCCCCGGGGGCGCTTCGATGGAGCAGCCGAGCGTGTGGGACCACTTCGGCTCCGCCACGAGATCGTCCCCGTGAAGCGGATCGGTGGCTTCGGTCCCCGCTGTTCCCCACCGCAGTCTCCGCTTCCCGATGAACGGTGTTGCCAGCAGGTGCCACAAGATGAGGCATGCGGCGCCGAGGGCCGGCAGGATGCCGACTCCCGGGGGACGGGAGGTGTGGGATCGATCCCTCCCGGTATCCGGTCCGCTCACCACGAGATTCCCGAGTCCCGGAAGACGCTCATCGGCGACCGCGATCAGGACCGTTCCCGACCACGGGCCGCCACACCGAGTGGTCCACGATACCGTGGTCTCGGAGCAGAGAGACGAGGCGGAGCCCCAGCTCGCTCGCGGCGACGAAGTCGCTGGCCTCTGCGCGCGGATGAACGACGACGAGCAGATCGGTCCCGATCCGAGTGTGATGGAAGACGCGGACGCCTTCCTCCTCGCCGGCCCGGAGCACGTCCCTGATCAGCTCGGCCAGCTCGTCGGTCCCCATGCGAGCGAGGCGCAGGTGGATGGTCTCGAGGTGCTCGACCTCGTCTCTGGACATCGTCGCTGGTCTCCGCGGAGTCACTACGTCGGCGAACGCAGTCGTCCGCCTTGAGAGGCGAGGGGCGTGCCAGTAGGATAAGGCCATTCCCTGCAAGGGTGTACGAGATCGGAAGACCCGTCGAACGCGGTCGGCCGCGACCGGGATTGCGGATATTCGCGACGTGACCGTGAGGCTTCTGCCTCCACCGGTCTCGGGCATGACCCGACAGAGGATCGGTTGAACGGTGAAGAGGTTTCGAGATCGCGAGGGCGTCCAGTACGCGACTGCGCACGAGCGATCCAGGTCGGGTCGACTGCCTGGCCCCGGGAAGGTCCCGATGATCGACGAGAACGAGTTCTTCCGGGAGGCCACGTTGAGGCTGACGGGCAGCCTCCGGATCGAAGAAGGTCTGCATGCGTGCTTCGGGTACCTGGCTGAGCACCTTCCGGCAGACGTCCTCTATCTGCAGCGCAACGAGCCCGAGCTCGGCGCGATGCGGCTCGTGGCGCGCGCCGACGCGGACGGCGGGGTGCGCATGGATCGCCTGGTGGCGTACACGGACGAAGCCCGAGTCGCCATGGACGGTCTAGCGGAGGCCGGACGGGGTGGGGCGCTCCCGCCGGTCCTGATCATGAACCGCCCGCGCGAAGAGCCCGTGACCCGCTGTCTGGAGGAGGCGTTGGGGGAGCCGTTCTCATCGGCCATGATCCTGCGGCTCATCGTGGAGGACCGGGTCGTCGGAGCCCTCGCGCTGCTCGCGGAGGGCGATGACCGGTTCACCCCGGAGCACGCTCGGCTCTACGCCACCTTGAAGGAGCCCTGCTTCGTGGCCATGTCCAACACCATGGAGCACGCGGAGGTGGTTCGGCTCAAGAACCGTCTCGCGGACGACAACCGCTACCTGAACCGCCAGCTCCTGCGACACATCGGTGACACGATCGTGGGTGCCGACTTCGGGCTGCGGCACGTCATGCACCACGTGCGGCAGGTTGCGCCTACCGAGAGCCCCGTCCTGCTGCTGGGAGAGACGGGCACGGGCAAGGAGGTGATCGCCCATGCGATTCACCTGGGCTCCTCACGCCGGGACGGGCCTTTCGTCCCGGTGAACTGCGGTGCCATTCCCGACACGCTGGTGGACAGCGAGCTCTTCGGACACGAACGCGGGGCCTTCACCGGAGCGACCGCGAAGAGGCGGGGGCGCTTCGAAAGGGCTGACGGGGGCACGATCCTCCTGGACGAGATCGGTGAGATGCCGATGGAGGCCCAGGTGCGACTGCTGCGCGTGCTCCAGGATTCGGTGATCGAACGCGTGGGGGGGACGGAGGGCGTGCGGGTGAACGTTCGGGTGATCGCCGCCACGCATCAGGATCTCGCGGAGAGTGTGCGGCAGGGTCGATTCCGTGAGGACCTGTGGTTTCGACTGAACGTCTTCCCCCTCGTCATCCCCCCGCTCCGCGAACGCGGGGCCGACATCCCGGCCTTCGTGGATCACTTCCTCGATCGGAAGGCACAGGACCTGAAGCTCCGCACGCGCCCCGAACTGGCCCCTGGAGCCATCGAGGCCCTGATGTCGTACGACTGGCCCGGCAACGTGCGCGAACTCGAGAATGCACTCGAGCGAGCGGCCATCCTGCACCGCGATCGACCGCTGCGCTTCGACGACCTGGGCCGGACCGGAGCTCCCACCTCCAGTCCAGCCGCCTGCTACGATCGGACCCTGCTCGACCTGGACCAGGTCGTGTCGCAGCACATCGCCCGGGTGCTCGGGATGACCGGCGGCAAGATCCACGGGCCCGGAGGAGCCGCTGAGCTCCTCGGAGTCAACGCGAGCACACTCCGCTACCGAATGGAGAAGCTCGGGATCCCGTTCAAGAAGGACGGAGCGGGGAGCTCGAACTGACCTTCCGCGGCCCGCGGGTCATGCACGCTCGTTCGGTCGCGCGACCGCCGCGAAGTCGTGCCGGTGAGCCTCGTACGGGTCTCCGGCCAACGAGCCCAGGGCCTCTGTCACCTCCCAGCCGAGCTCGCCGAGCTCCCGCTCCAGCGAATCGACATCATAACACTGCATCCAGTTGAACACCTCGCGCGTGTGCGTCTCCTCGACGATCGCGTGGCGATCGAGATACAAGGATCCCTCGTACTTGAAGCGCCGCAAGAAGTCGAAGTGCGGGCGTGGCGACCAGAAGCCGCCGTCGGGCTCGAAGGTATAGCGCGCCTCCTCCTCGACCTCGTCGAAGAGTGCGGTGCTGAAGGTGTCGAAGGCGAAGTGGCCGCCCGGCGCGAGCCACGACCGGATCGACTGGAGGAGGCGAGCCCTCTGCGTCGGGCTTAGGGCGCACAGGTCCCCGTAGATGAGGAGGATCAGGTCGAAGCTCTCGCCCAGTTCGAGGTCGAGATAGTCCGCCACGACGTAGAGGGGCCTGACGGATCCGTTCGGAGCCGTACGCTGGGCGTGGGCGATCGAGCCTTCGGAGAAGTCGATCCCCGTGACCCGAGCGCCGAGGTATGCCATCCGGTTCGCGTACAGGCCCGGCCCGCATCCGAGGTCCAGGACGCGCTTGCCGGAGGAGAGGCCGAAACGTTGGTCCAGCCACACGACGATGCGATCGATGGCCTGATGGCTTCTGGATGCCACGTCTCCGTCGCGGTCCAGATGTAGCGCGAGCATCTGCTGTGCGACGTGCGGGTCGGTCCAGAGCTCTCGGGCAGTGTACAGGCTGTGGGGCGAGGGACGAGTACTGTGGGATTTCAAGAAGTCGTACATGAGGCTGATTCCTCTGCGGCAGGTGTTGCCGATCGGGCCGTGAAGCTCCTCGATCGAACGCATCGCGTTGCGCGGGGGCAGAGGAGAGGATACCACACCCCTCGGACACCCGACTCATCCTGCATCCAATGCCCATGACCCGTCCGCACTCCAACGCGGAACCCACCAGCCGGCGCTCCTTCCTGACCGGGATGGCCGCGGCCGGCGCCGGGCTCTCGCTCCTGTCCGAGTCCGGTCTTGCCCCTGGCCGTGCAGATCTCGCCGCCCTCCAGGAAGCCGACTTCCCACCCGGCAAGGACCCCCGGCACCTCGTCCGTCACTCCTCGGTCACCTTCGAGACGAAGCGCGAGGCATTCGGCTCGAGCATCATCGTGCCGACGGACCGGATCTTCGTGCGCAACAACGCCGACCCCCCGGATGCCGCGGTCGTCGAGGATCCGGACGGCTGGCAGGTCGCGCTCGAGGGTGTCCGCAACCCGCGGACGCTGACCGTTCGCGAGCTCCAAAACCTCCGCGTCGAGATCGTCGCCACCGTGCTGCAGTGCTCGGGCACCGGCCGTCGGTCCTTCGAGCACCGAGTCGGGGGATCGCCGTGGGGCGCCGGGGCGGCCGCGTGCGTGCTGTGGAGTGGGGTGCCGGTGCGGAGCG
>JANQME010000217.1 GCA_028280205.1 Longimicrobiales bacterium | reverse complement strand
CGATGCAGACGCACATCTTCCGCCAGTACGACATCCGCGGAGTCGTGGGAGAGGATCTGGACGCCGGGGTGGCCGAGGCGGTCGGTCGCGCGCTGGCCTCCCACATCCGCGCGGAGAGCGGCCTCGATCGGCCGCGCGTCGCGGTCGGGTACGACAACCGGGACTCCTCGCCCGGCCTGGCGGAGGCGATGATCCGGGGGCTCTCCGGCGCGGGCGCGGACGTGCTCGACGTCGGGATGGTCCCGACGCCGGTGCTGTACTGGTCCGAGTGCGTGCACGAGACGGACGGCGCGGTCCAGATCACCGGATCCCACAACCCGCCCGAGTGGAACGGGATCAAGATGACGTGCGGGCGATCCGCGCTCTACGGCGACGCCATCCAGGGGCTGCTTCAGCGCATCCTCGAGCGTCGTCTCGACGAGGGCGAGGGGGCGGTCGAGCGGATCGAGGTGCTCGACGCGTACGTCGAGGACGTGGCGGGGCGCTTCGAGCTCGCCCGTCCGATGCGGGTCGCCGTCGACTGCGGGAACGGCAGTGGAGCGCTCGTCGCCGAGAAGCTCCTCACGCGCATGGGCGTCGAGGTGACTCCGCTCTTCTGCGAGTCCGACGGCACCTTCCCGAATCACCACCCGGATCCGACGGTCGACGAGAACCTCGCCGATCTCATCCGGACGGTCCGGGAACAGCCCCACGATCTGGGGGTTGCCTTCGATGGAGACGCGGATCGCATCGGCGCCGTCGACGAACACGGCGAGATCGTCCGCGGTGACCTTCTGCTGCTCCTCTTCGGGCTCGACCTCCTGGAGAAGCGGGGTCCGGGCCAGAAGCTCGTCTTCGACGTGAAGTGCAGCCAGGCGCTCCCCGAGGTGTTCGAGGCGGCGGGCGGCGAGCCCATTATGTGGAAGACTGGGCACTCGCTGCAGAAGGTGAAGATGAAGGAGACCGGCGCCCTCCTGGCGGGAGAGCTGTCGGGCCACATCATGGTGGCGGACGACTACTTCGGGTTCGATGACGCCCTCTACGACGCATGCCGTCTGATCGCACTCCTGAGCCGCTCGGAGCGGACGCTCTCGGAGCGCGTCGGCGACTTTCCCTCGTATGTTTCGACGCCCGAGATCCGCGTGGAGGTCACCGAGGAACGGAAGTGGACCATCGTCGAAGACGCCGTCGCCCACTTCTCGGCTCGTCACGACGTGATCGACGTGGACGGTGTGCGCGTCCTCTTCGGCGACGGGTGGGCGCTGCTGCGCACGTCGAATACGCAGCCCGTGATCGTTGCCCGTTTCGAGGCCCGCACGGAGGAGCGGCTGGAGGAGATCCGTTCCGAGGTCGCTTCGTGGCTGGAGGGGAAGGGGGTCTCGCTCCCCTGACGTCGGACACGGCGGGCCCGTGAGCACCCAGGTTCCCGACCTCATCCGCACCCTGCGGGGTGGGCGACTCGTTCTCGCCGCCGTGCTCGGGATCGTGGTGGTTGCCGCCATCGGGCGGACCCTGACGTACCTGTATGTCGAGGTGCTGTGGCAGGCCCAGACGGGCTACCTCGGCATCTTCCGCCGCCGCATCGCTTGGGAGTGGGGCACTCAGGTGGTGGCGGGATCCTTCGTCGCCGTGCTCGTCTTCCTGAACCTGCGCATCGCGGCGACGACGCTCGGCGGCATCCAGATCCGTCGCCGCTTCGGCAACCTCGAGATCTCCGAGCAGATCCCGCGCCGGTACGTCACCTGGTCACTGGCCACGGCCGCGAGCCTCATCGGCCTCTGGTTCGGCGCGTCGGTGCCGGGCGGCATCGGACGACAGATCCTGCTGGCGCTCTCGGCTCCTGCGTGGGGTCAGGCCGACCCCGTCCTGGGTCGCGACGTCGGCTTCTACGTCTTCTGGTTCCCGGTGCTGGGGAGCGCGATCACCTACGCGATGATCGTGGCGTTCCTCGTGTTCACCCTCGCCACCGCCGGGTACGCCGCCACGGGCGCCGTGTCGTGGGTGCGTGGGCGCTTCCAGGCGCACGGGCTCGCCCGCATGCACCTGGGCTCGATCATTGCGGCCTTCTTCCTTCTGCTCGCCTTCCGGCTGTGGCTGGGCCGCTACGAGCTCCTGCTGGACGGCAGCTCGGGGGTGCAGGGGATCTTCGGCTTCACGGACCATCAGGCCCGGCTGCCGGCGCTCCAGACGCTCTCCGTGCTCTGTCTGGCGGCTGCGGGTGCGACGGCGTGGGGCGCGGTGCGCAATCACGTCTGGCCGCTCGTCGCGTCGTTCACCGCGGTCGTGCTGGGTACGGTTCTGATCGGCAACGTCTATCCCTACCTGATCCAGTCCTTTCGGGTCGAGCCGAACGAGCTGCAGCGCGAGACGCGCTACATCGAGCACAGCCTCGACTTCACGCGCAGCGGCTTCGGGCTCGACGTCACGCAGCGACGAGCCTTCGCCTACGACCCGGACGCCCGGATCGACTGGGCGGTGGCGGGCGAGCAGTTCGCCGGCCTCCCGGTGTGGGGCGCCGACCCGCTGCGCACCACGTACGAGCAGGAGCAGGCCCGCTTCAGCTACTACGACTTCGATCAGGTGGCGATCGACCGGTATCCCACCGCCGGCGGAAGCTCGCTCCCCGTGGCGGTCTCGGTGCGTCAGGTCGACACGCGCGGCATCCAAGACCCGAACTGGCAGAACCTGCACCTCCGCGAACGCTACGTGGCCGGGATGGGCGCCGTGGCGAGCGTGGCGAGCCGGAAGACGGAGGCGGCCGGTCCGGAGATGCTCCTCGCGGGCATCCCACCCGAGGTGGTGACCGAGGCGACCGCACCGGTGTCCCTGAGCCTCGAGCGGCCTCAGATCTTCTTCGGGACACGCGCTCAGCCCTACGCGATCGTGACGCCCGGAGCGGGCCAGTATCTGGCGCCCGACGGTGGACGGGGCCAGCCCGGTGTCGACTTCCCCGAGGGGATCCGACTCTCGTCCGGACTCCGGACCGCCCTGCTCGCGTGGCGCTTCCGCTCGGCCAACCTCCTCTTCTCGTCCGAGGTGAACGACGAGAGCCGGCTCGTGCACCGGCGGCGGGTCGTCGCGCGCGCGGCGGCGATCGCCCCCTTTCTGCGCTTCCCGGAGGCCCCGTACCCGGTCGTTCTCGACGGACGGATCGTATGGATGCTCGAGGGCTTCACGGGATCGGTCGCCTACCCGCTCTCGGCGGTGCACGAGTTCGGCACGGTCCGTCGCGCCGTCCGCTACGTGCGCAACAGCGTGAAGGTCACCGTGGACGCGGTCACGGGCGACATCGCGTTCTACCGCGTACCGATCGACGATCCACTCGTGGACGCGTACGAGCGCGCCTACCCCGGGCTGCTCCGACCCGTGAGCGAGATGCCTGCCGGGCTGCGTGAACACCTTCGCTACCCACGCTCCCTCCTCGACCTCCAGGGGCGGGTGCTCCTGCAGTACCACCAGGAGACCGCGCCCGCCTTCCACGGCCAGCAGGACGTCTGGCGCGAGCCGCAGGAGCTGGCCAAGAGCACGACGCCGGTTCCGTACGAGCCCGAGTACGCGATCTACCGACTGCCCGGGGAGGACGAGGCGCGCTTCCAGCTCACGACCGTTTTCGTCCCGGCCGGCCGGGAGAATCTCACGGCCATCTTCGCGGGGCGCACGGACGATTCGGGGCGGCCGGAGACGATCCTCTTCGACGTCCCCGTCCCGGACGAGGTGCTCGGGCCGCGTCAGATCGAGGCGCGGGTGGAGCAGGATCCGGTCATCTCCGAACAGTTCTCCCTCTGGCGCACCGGTGGGAGCGAGGTCTGGACCGGGCACCTGCACCTGGTGCCGGTGGGTGAGCGTCTCCTCTACATGGAGCCGGTCTTCCTGGCGGCCACCGACGACGCCATCCCCGAGCTGCGTCGCTTCGTCGTGAGCGACGGCCGCCGGGTCGTCATGACCGAGACGCTGCCCGAAGCGATCCAGATGCTCGCCGGCGTGGTGGGCTCCACGGGTGGCGTCCCGGACGGGGATGCAGGCGAGGCGGCTCCCGTTCCGCCGGGTGGGGCGGCGGCCTGGCCGAGCGCGGCGCTCGAGCTCCTGGAAGAGGCCGAGTCCCGTGCTCGCGATGGCGACTGGCAGGGCTTCGGCGAGGCCCTCGAACGGCTCCGCGTGCTCCTCGAGCGGCTCGAGTCCGGGGGACGCTGAACGCACGGCGTGCGAAGCCCGCACGGCCTCGTTTCCCATGCCTCAGCGGCCCGTCCGCCGGCGTTGATCGGGCCATGTCGGCTCGGTAGCTTTGCGTGCTCTTCGCCCGCTGCCTCCGCGCGGGCTCGACCCCCGATGGATGCAGCATGGATATCCACGAGTACCAGGCGAAGGAACGCTTCGTCGCGGCCGGCCTCCCGGTCCCGCCGGGACGGATCGCGACGACCGCGGACGAGGCACGCTCGATCGCCGAGGAGTTCAGCGGTCCGGTGATGGTGAAGGCGCAGGTCCACTCGGGCGGGCGCGGCAAGGCGGGCGGCGTGAAGTACGCCGCCGATGCGGCGGCCGCCCGGGAGCACGCCGAGGCGATCCTCGGCATGGACATCAAGGGCCTCACCGTGGAGACGGTCCTGGTCACGCCGGCCGAGGACATCGAGACCGAGGCGTACGTCGGGGTGCTGGTGGACCGGAAGAACCAGGCCGCGACGTTCATGGTGTCGGCCGAGGGCGGGATGGACATCGAGGAAGTGGCGGAGACCAAGCCGGACGCGATCCGACGTCTCGCCGTCGATCCGCGGTACGGGCTCCTCCCGCACCAGGCGTACTGGCTGGCGAATTTCCTGTACGACGAGCCCGGCCACGTGAAGCAGGCCACCAAGGCGATCGGGCAGCTCTACGACGCCTTCGTGAACTCGGGGGCTTCGATGACGGAGATCAACCCGCTCATCACGACGCCCGCGGGAGACGTCAAGGCGATCGACGCCAAGATGAGCATCGACGACAACGAGCTCTTCCGCCGCCCCGAGATCGAGACGATGCGGGACACCTCGGCGGAGCCGCCCTCCGAGACGAAGGCGCGCGAAGCCGGACTCTCCTACGTGAAGCTGGACGGCGACGTGGGATGCTGCGTGAACGGCGCCGGCCTTGCGATGGCCACCATGGATCTGGTGAAGTACTACGGCGGCGAGCCGGCCAACTTCCTGGACATCGGAGGCTCGTCCAACCCCGACAAGGTGGTCGCCGCGCTCGAGATCATCACCTCCGATCCGAACGTGAAGGCGATCCTGTTCAACATCTTCGGCGGCATCACGCGCTGCGACGACGTAGCGAACGGGATCGTCGAGGCCACCGGCCGCATCGATATCCAGGTCCCTATCGTGATCCGACTCACCGGAACGAACGAAGAGCTCGCGCTCGAGATCCTCGAGAAGGCCGGGTTCTCGGCCTACACCTCGATGGACGACGTCGTCGAGAAGGCGGTCCAGCTCGCGGCGGGGGAGGGCTGATCATGTCGATCTTCATCGATTCCGACACGAAGCTCGTCGTCCAGGGGATCACGGGACGCGACGGGTCGTTCCACACCCACCAGATGATCGAGTACGGAACGCAGGTCGTCGCCGGCGTCACCCCCGGAAAGGGAGGGCAGACCTTCGAGGGTCCCGGCGGGGCCCGCGTGCCGATCTTCAACTGCATGGACGAGGCGGTCGCCGAGACCGGCGCGAACACCTCGGTGGTCTACGTGCCGCCCGCGTTCGCCGCCGGGGCGATCCTCGAAGCGGCCGACTCGGGTGTGGAGCTCGTCGTGGCCATCACCGAGGGCGTACCGGTTCTCGACATGGCGAGGGCGCACGCCTTCGCCCGCGACCGCGGCGTCCGGATCCTCGGGCCCAACTGCCCGGGTCTCATCTCGCCCGGCAGCTCCAAGGTCGGGATCCTCCCGGCACAGATCGTAGCCGAGGGCCCGGTCGGTGTAGTCTCGCGCTCCGGGACGCTCACCTACGAGGCGGTGTTCCAGCTCACGAGCGTCGGGCTGGGGCAGACGACGTGTGTGGGCATCGGCGGCGACCCGCTCATCGGGACGACCTTCATCGACTGCCTCACGGCGTTCGAGGCCGACGCGGACACCCGGGCGGTCGTGATGATCGGCGAGATCGGCGGGACGGACGAGCAGGAGGCCGCGGCGTTCGTGGAGGCGGAGATGTCCAAGCCGGTCGTGGGCTTCATCGCCGGCCAGACGGCGCCTCCGGGGCGTCGCATGGGCCACGCCGGCGCGATCATCAGCGGCTCGGCCGGGACCGCGGAGGAGAAGATGAAGGCGTTCGCCGACCACGGCATCTCCGTCGCACAGCGGCCCGCCGACATCGTCGGGCTGATCCAGGACGCATTGGCCTGAGAGGGCCTGCGCACGAGCGTGACCGACGAGCTGCGGGTCGAGGAGGCCCTCGAGGCGGCGAAGTACCGGGTCTACCCGGATACGCCGATCTCCGAGGTCATCGACCTCATGGTACGTCGGGGCCTGAGGGCCGTGCCGGTCGTGGGCGAGCAGTACGAGGTTCTCGGCATCATCACGATCGGCGATGCGCTTCGCGAGGTCATCCGCGACGGCACGACCGAAGACGCGGGCGCGGACGAGGCGCCGCGCGCGGCGCGGGACGTGATGACACGCGCCGTGCTGTGCGTCTCCGAGACGCAGCCGCTGGCGGACGCCGCGCGCATGATGGCGCACCGGAGCGTCGATCAACTTCCGGTGGTCCGGGACGGGCAGCTCATCGGCCTCGTCCATCGAGAGGCGGTACTCCGGGCGATGCACGGGGACGCCGACACATCCGAGGAACGAGAGAGGGACGACAAATGAGCCAGACTCTGGCGATCATCAAGCCCGACGCCGTCGGGTCCGGCAAGGCGGGCAAGATCCTCGCTCACCTCGAGGACGTGGGCTTCACCGTGAAGGCACTCCGCCTGACCACCCTGAGCCGTGAACAGGCGGGAGCGTTCTACGCCGTGCACGAGGGGCGGCCCTTCTACGACGAGCTCGTGCACTTCATGATGTCCGGCCCTGTCATCCCCATGGTGCTGGAGGCCGACGACGCGGTCGCGCGGCTCCGGGAAACGATCGGCGCGACGGACCCTGCCGAAGCCGCCGAAGGCACCGTGCGGAAGCTGTACGCGGAGTCGAAGGGGAGAAACGCGATCCACGCGTCCGACTCGGACGAGAACGCGGCCCAGGAGATCGCCTTCTTCTTCTCCCGCCACGAGCGGCTGGGGCTGTAATCGCTGGACAATCCTCTCGGGACAGGTAGCTTTTACGACTATGCTCAGAGTCGATCTCGGGCAGTTGGGCCGGGAAGGCTCGGTCGTCGTGGAGGCCAGTATTTCCGCGGAGGACGAGCTCTGGAAGGATACGGATCTCCGCTGGGCCGGAGACGTGGCTGTGAAGCTTCGAGCGACGTTCGCCGGTACGGGAGAAGCGGTTGCGCGGGGAAACGTGCGAGGCACGCTCCGGCAGGATTGCCGGCGCTGCCTCGGACCTTTGGAGACCGACGTGGCCGACGAGCTGACGCTCGTGTTCGTCACGGACCGGTCCGAGGACGACGAGGAAGGTGGGGCGTACCCGTTCGATGCGACCGGCTCCGAGCTGGATCTGAGCCGTGCAGTGCGCGAGGAGCTGGTCCTCGCGGTGAATCCATACGTAGTCTGCCATTCCGGATGCCGCGGCCTCTGTGCGCGGTGTGGCGCGGACCTGAACGAAGGTCCGTGTGACTGCACCGACGACGAGGTCGATCCCCGCTGGGCGGCGCTCCGGCAGTTGAAGAGCGAGTGAACGATGGCCGTACCGAAGAAGCGCACCTCCAAGCAGCGCAAGCGCAAGCGTCGGACCCACTTCAAGGCGGAGGACGTGACCGTCCACGAGTGCCCGAAGTGCGGTGATCCGAAGATCCCGCATCGGGTATGCCCGACGTGCGGCCACTACAAGGGTCAGCCGGTCTTCGACGTCATCGAAGACTGAGGGTGATCCGCCGGGGGCCGACCCGAGCGGGAAGCACGGACCGGCGCCGTGGTTCGGCCCGGGGTTGAGTTCGTGCGTTTAGCACTCGACGCGATGGGGACCGATCGGGCACCCGAGCCCGAGGTGGCCGGCGCCATCGAGGCGCTCGAGGCGTACGACGGCAACGATATCGAGATCGTGCTCGTCGGTGACGAGCAGGCGATCCGCGCGGAGCTCGCGCGGCACGAGCGCATACCCCCGGGCATCCATGTGCACCATGCGCCCGATCGCGTGACGGCCGACGATTCGCCCGCGTCGGTGATCCGCCGCAAGCCGGAGTCGTCCATCGTCGTGGGGCTGCGACTCCAGGCCGAAGGCGAGGCCGACGCCTTCGTGAGCGCCGGTTCGACCGGGGCGGTCATGGCGTGCTCGCTCTTCACGCTGCGTCCGCTGCCGGGGGTCGACCGGCCGCCGGTCGGGACGCTGCTTCCCACGGCCGGCGAGCTCTGCCTGCTGCTAGACGCCGGGGCGAACATCGACTGCAAGCCGCAGCACCTGGTACAGTTCGCCCACCTCGGCAGCATCTACGCACGGGACGCGCTCGGAAGGGCAAAGCCCCGAGTCGGCCTGCTGAACATCGGCGAGGAGCCGGGCAAGGGGGACGACCTCACGATCCAGACGCACGAGCTTCTCGCCGTCGAGCAGGGGATCCGCTTCATCGGGAACGTCGAGGGGCGCGACATCGTGAAGGGCGAGTGCGACGTGATCGTCTGCGACGGCTTCGTCGGCAACGTCCTCCTGAAGTTCTACGAGTCCGTGGCCGGCTACATCGTCGCCCTCCTGCGAACGGAGCTCGACAAGGTCCCGGACCGGAAGGTCGAACTCGACCACGTGTTCAGGGTGCTGGACTATGCCGAGTACGGAGGGGCACCGCTCCTCGGCCTCGGCGGCGTGTCGATCATCTGCCACGGCGGCTCACCGCCGAAGGCGATCCACAATGCGCTCACCGTCGCAGCGCGCGCCGTGCGCTCGGAGCTCGTCCGGCACAGCCGGGAAGACCTCCCCATCCTCTCATGAGGGAGACGCCATGAAGAAGCCGTCGCCGATCGTCGAGATCGCCGGTACGGGCCGGTACCTGCCCGATCGAATCGTCACCAACGACGACCTCGCCCAGCGGATGGACACGTCCGACGAGTGGATCCGCACCCGGACGGGAATCCGGGAGCGTCGGATCGCGAACGACGACACGACGGCGGCCGATATGGGCGCGGCGGCGGCGTGCGCGGCGATGAAGCGCGCCGGGGTGGAGCCCGGAGAGGTGGACATCCTCGTGCTCTCGACGGCCACGCCGGATCGCTGGCTCCCGTCGACCGCCTGCGACACACAGGCGCTGCTGGGATGCGCCAACGCGGTGGCCTTGGACGTCATGGCGGCCTGCACGGGCCACCTCTACGGGCTGAGCATGGCCGAGGGGTACCTCGCGGCGGGCCGGGGGGAGGTCGCGCTCGTGATCGCGACGGAGAAGATGAGCGCGATCCTCGACTGGGACGACCGGACGACGGCCGTGCTCTTCGGCGACGGAGCCGGCGCGGCCGTGCTGAAGCCGGCGAACGGATCGGGTCGCGGCATCCTCTCGTCGCACCACCAGTCGGACGGGAACCTCGCCGACCTCCTCTACCGTCCGGGGGGCGGCGGCGTGGAGCCGCTCAGTCAGACCGTCCTCGACGGAGGCCGGCACCGGCTCTGCATGCA
>JANQME010000196.1 GCA_028280205.1 Longimicrobiales bacterium | reverse complement strand
GCGTGCCGACCTCCGCGACGCGCATCCCCAGCTCCTCGGAGAGGAAGCGGGCGAGCGGGATCTCGAGCTGCGAGTCCGGGAAGAAGAAGGTCTCCCGATCGGCAAGCGCGCTCCGGTAGCGCTCGACTCCGATGCGGCCCCGGCGCATGGCCGGCGCGAGCGCGGACTCGGTGCGCTCGACCGGGACCTCGAAGGCCTCCCCGATCGCACGGAACCAGTCCGCGGTGCCCTCCACCCCGATGGGGAAGGGAGCGACGATGCGTCGTGCGCCCCGCCCCAGAAGCGCGGCGACGGTCTCGTTCACCCACGGCTGCGCCATCACCACCTGCGTGCCGGAGCCGACAGCGGGCAGGTCGACGCTCCGGCGGGCCGGCAGGAACCGCACGGGCCCCACGCCCATGGCGTCGAAGATGCGGAGGAACTGATCCTCGATGACGTCCGCGAGCGTCCCCACGACGAGCAGTGAACGCTCCTCGTGGGGCGCTTCGGGGAGTCGGCCGACCAGGGCCCGCAGGCACTGGTCCTCTCCCTCGGTGAACGTCGTTTCGATGCCGCTGCCCGAGTACGAGAGGACGCGCGGGCCGCCGTCGAAGCGGGCCGCGAGCCGCTCGGCCGCCTTGGCCAGGTCGAGCTTGATGACCTCGGACGGGCACGAGCCGACCAGGAAGAGCGTCCGGATGTCGGGGCGTCGCTCGACGACCTGGCGCACGACCCGCTCGAGCTCGTCGTGCATGTCGACCATTCCCGCGAGATCCTTCTCCTCGATGACCGCGGTCGCGAAGCGCGGCTCGGCGAAGATCATCACCCCGGCGGCGGACTGCATGAGGTGGGCGCAGGTGCGCGAGCCCACGATGAGGAAGAAGGCGTCCTGCATCTTCCGGTGCAGCCACACGATGCCGGTCAGGCCGCAGAACACCTCGCGCTGACCGCGCTCCTTGAGCACGGGGAGCTCGGTGCACCCGGGTGCGCCTTCGGTCTGAAGCGGGGCGATCATGCGGCCTCCGTGGACAGGCGGGCCTGTCGCAGCTTGAGCAGGAACTGAAGCGCGTTGACCGCATACGCCGCGTACGCGACGAGCGCGAGCACCATCAGAGGCCGCGGCTCGAGCATCCCGCCCAGCGATCCGAAGAGGTACGCCGTGTGCAGGGCGAGAACGAGCATGCTCACGACGTCCTCCCAGAAGAAGGCGTGCGCGAAGAGGTAGCGGCCGAAGACGTCGTGCTCCCAGAGCGAGCCCGTGAACATCATGGTGTAGAGGATGAGCGTCTTCACCACGACGGACGCGTTGGCCGCCGCGTAGCCCGACCCGGTGTCGAGATAGCGGAGCACGAGCCACGCGCTCACGAGCATCACCGCGAGCTGCACGGGAGCGAGCACCCCCTGCACGAGCGTCCAGCGCGAGCGATCGCGCCGCGCCCTCTCCTCGGCCGTGTACAGCGGCTTCCTCACGGTTGGCTCTCCCTCGGCTCCATCGAAGGCCAGTGGTGCATCATTGTCATCCGCACTGGACAGAATCGGGCGTCAAAGTACGGATTCCCGGAGCGAGGCGTCAAGCACTGTTGACGTCAACATAATCTGACAGTTACTCTGCCGCCCACTCGGGAATCCGTACGATGCGGAAATGCCGTCGCGCGACACCCCAAGCCGACAACGGCCGCCAGGAGGGAATCGTGGATCAGGTGCATCACCTAAGCCGCCCGCGCCGGAGGAGTCGGACCCGCTCCGGCGGCGGCACGATGCCGGTCAGACGGCCGGCACACCCGAACGTCGACACGGAGCCTGTCGCCGACGGGGTCGAGCTCCTCGCGGAGGCCGCGCTCGCGCAGGACGCATCGACGGTTCAGCGCCTGATCGAGCATTCGCTCCCACATGGCTGGTGGCGCACCTGCAGCGAGCTCGTGGGACCGGCGGCTCGACGGCTGGGGAGCTACTGGAGCGCCGACCGCTGCTCCTTCGTCCACGTCACGCTCGGCGTCAGCCTGTTGCACCGTACGCTGCGGACGAGCGCAGGCCCCCCCCCGTCGCCGCGCGCGCTGCGGGGGCGCATCCTTATTACGGGAGCGCCGGGGGCACAGCACACGTTCGGCCTCCTCCTCACGTCGGAGCGGCTCCGGCGCGACGGATGGCATGTCGAGCTGGGCTGGCCGTTCGCGCGTCCGGCGCTACCGAGCGTACGCACCTTCGACGCCTACGGGGTCTCCGTTTCAGGGCCCCGCGACCACGAGTGGGCGATCGGGTTCACTCGGGCGGTGGAAGCCGGCGCGCCATCCTCGACCCTGGTGCTCGGCGGCTGGGGCGCCGGTCGGTTCGAGGCCGAGACGGGCGTTCGCAGCCGCGGCGCCGACCATCGAAGTCTTCTCGCCTGAGCGCGGCACCGTGTCCCACCCCTCCCAGCCGGACCCGGTCTTCAGGACGCTCCCCGAGGAGCCGACGCTCCGTCGCATCGTCAGCGCCGCCTTCGACATCTCCGTGACGCTGGATCCGGGCGATGAGGTGGTCGCGGTGGACACCGCCGCCGACTTCCCGCACGAGATCCCCGGGCACTGGACGCGCGCGTCCGTTTTCGAGACGCTCACCGACGAGACGCGCCGCAAGGCCAGCGAGCTCCTGGAAGAAGCGCGACGCGAAGGCGCGGCGGGCGCCCGTCACCTCAACCTCTCCTTCCCGGGCAAGGTCGAGCTTCCGATCGAAGTGTCCGCGGTCCGGATCGGGAGCAGCGAACGCCTTCTCCTCCTCGGCACCAGCCTCCAGCACATCGCCGAGATGCAGCAGCGTCTGGTCCAGGCGCAGCAGGACATGGAGCAGGAGTACTGGCAGTACCGCAATGCCGAGACCCGCTACCAGGCGCTCTTCTCCCTCACGCAGGACCCCTTCCTGCTGGTGGACTGGGAGTCGCTCGAGGTGCTCCAGGCCAACGAGTCCGCCGAGGCGATCTACGGCTCGGGCGAAGCGGGCACGCGCGGCCGGCCGGTCGACGAGGTGCTCGCGCCCGGCGGCGCCGCCGCCGTGCGATCCCTCTTCGACGCCTACCGCTCGGGCGAGTCCGGCGCGACGATCCACTTCACCGGCTCCGACGGTGCCCGCGAGGCGGTGCTGCGCCGGGTCGAGATCGCCGGTCGACACGCGATCCTGGTGCGCCTCCCCCGTGAGGGAGGAAGCTCCGCCCGGTCGTCCGCGACCCGCACCGGCGTGGACGTGGAGGTCGTGCTGGCCTCGCTGCCCGACGGCGTCGTCGTGCTGGACGAGGGAGGGCGCGTGCGGTGGGTGAACCCGGCCTTCCGGGATCTGGCGCAACTGGAGCGCTCGACGGACGTGGTCGGGGCTGCGCTCGGCCGCTGGCTCCAGGGGCCCGGATCGGGAGCGACGATTCTCCTTTCCACGATCACCGACCGTGGAAGGGTTCGTCTCTTTCGCTCCAAGCTCCGCGGTGACCTGGGGCTCGAGACCGACGTGGAGATCTCGGGGGCGCCGCTCCCGGACGGCGGATGGATCCTGGGCGTTCGGGCGGTGGGATCCCGCATCGAGGGCCCGGCGGCCGACTCCGCGTCGCTCGCGACCCGTGTGTCCGAGCTCTCCGGCCTGCTCGGAACGGTCGGTCTCAAGGAGCTCGTGGGCTCGGTCGGCAACCTCGTGGAGCGACACCTCCTCACCGCTGCCCTCGATGCCACGGGGGGCAACCGGACCGCCGCGGCCGAGCTGCTCATGCTCAGCCGACAGACGCTCTACACCAAGCTCCGAGAGCACGGCCTCAACGGCGACTCCGAAGACTGACGGAACGACTTGCCGGGCGAGCCGCGGGACCGTATCCTACCCTCGACTGTCCAGTTTGCCTGACGCTCCACACTGTAATGACTACCTTACGCCTCGCATCCGCGCCCTCGCTGGAAGGCCGCGCCGTGCTCGAGCTTTTCAAGCCGATCACGTGGTTTCCGCCGATGTGGGCGTTCACCTGTGGCGTGGTCTCCGCCGCGGGTATGTTGCGATGGGAGTTGGTGCTGCTGGGCGTGGTGGTCGCGGGGCCTCTAGTGTGCGGCACCAGCCAGGCCGTCAACGACTGGTTCGATCGGCACGTCGACGCGATCAACGAGCCGGGTCGCCCCATTCCTTCAGGGCGCATCCCGGGACGATGGGGACTCGCGCTGGCGTGGATCGGGACCTTCGTCGCAGCGATCGCAGCGATCCCGCTCGGACCGTGGGGGTGGGGAGCCACCGTGCTCGCACTCGCCATGGCGTGGGCGTACAGCGCGCCGCCCCTGCGCTTCAAGCAGAACGGCTGGATCGGCAACGCCGCCGTGGGGCTGTGCTACGAAGGGCTGGCGTGGATCACCGGAGCC
>JANQME010000190.1 GCA_028280205.1 Longimicrobiales bacterium | reverse complement strand
CCGGCGTCGGGCCCGAGATGCGCGTCCTGGACATCGGGTGCGGGAGTGGGGACGTCTCGCTGCTCGCCGGAGCCGTCGTGGGCCCCGCCGGATCGGTGCTCGGGATCGACCGCAGTGAAGGCGCCGTCGAGGCGGCACGAGCGAAGGTCCGGGCCGGCGGCGCGGACCACGTCGACTTCCTCGTCACCGAGCTCGACGCGTTCGAGGCCCCGACGCCCTTCGACGCGCTGGTGGGCCGTTTCGTGCTGATGCACCAGCCCGAGCCGGCCTCGGTCCTGCGCGCGGTGTCCCGAACCGTTCGTCCGGGCGGGGCGATCGTCCTCCTCGAGTCGTGGATGGAGGTACTCCGCAGCGGAGGACACTCCGAGCCCTTCTCGAGCCTCTACGACGAGATCGTGCAGTGGAAGTGCGACGTCGTCGGGGGCGCCGGGGCCGACCTCCACGCGGGTGGCCGACTCCGGACCGTCTTCCGTTCGGCCGGTCTGCCCGACCCGGAGACACGCCTGGAAGCCGTGGTCGCCGGCGGCCCGGACTCTCCCTACTACGAGTACGTAGAGGAGAGCGTGCGCAGCATGCTGCCGGAGGCGCGACGCCTCGGCCTGGAGGGCTTCGACGAGACCGCATCCGGGGGCTCGCCGACAGGCTGCGGACCGAGGTCCTGTCGACGTCCGGCTCTCTGCTCGCCTGGCCCGTCGTCGCGGCGTGGTCCGCGCGCGAGAACACCGACTCGGACGCTGCGTAGACGAGCCCGGATCCGTCGGCCGGCGACGAGGTGCACGATTCAGTCACGCGCCACGGGAACCGTCACGACCGGGCAGGCGGCACCCGCTAGCACACCCTCCGTCACACCCCCCGCCACGCGGCCGAAGCCCGCCTTGTTCCATGTGGTGGACATGTAGATCGCGTCCACCCCGATCTCGTCCGCGGCCCGCAGGATCCCTTCGACCACCGGACCCGACCGCTGCTCGACGTTCCAGCGACAGTACGGGAGCTCCGGCACCTCCGTGCGACCCGGCTCCGCCTCGTCGCCCACGTGTAGCAGCGTGATCTCGAGCTGCGGGTCGTGCAGAAGCGCCGCGGAGCGCACCGCCCGAATCATGGCGGGCCGAGGGTCCGTGGCGGGGTCGACGGGGACGAGGATCCGTCGCAGCGTGACCTCGCCCGTGTCGGCCTCCACGAAGACACGGCCATGAGCGGGCACGAAGAGGGTGGGGAGCCGCGTCTCCCTCGCCAGCCGCTCGGCCGTGGACGGCTTGATGATCCTCGCCAGTCCCGAGCGGCCTTCCGTCGCGACCACGAGCAGGTCGACCGAGTGACGTTCCAGGTACTCCTGACAGGCCACGCGCGGATCGCGCGTGGCGACCTCGATCTTGCTCACGCTCATGCGGCCGCTCGCCTCGAGCCCCTGGAGCCCACCCGCCGCCCGCCAACGTGCCAGCTTGGTGCGCACGCTGGGGAAGTGCGGCCAGTTGTCCGTCGACCTCCGTCCGCGGGCGTGCAGGAGCGTGAAGTGGGCCCCGTAGCGGATCGCGATCGCGAGGGCGTGGTCGAACGCGCGCTCCGCAGCCTGCGAGAGGTCCGTGGGGTTGAGAACGCACTCCACACGGCCGTCGTCGGAATCGAAGAGAAGGCTCACGGGTCGCGGCTTCGGGTGGACGGGCCCGTCGATGGTAGTCGCACCGCCTCCCGAACGGGAGTCGGCGCGCCGGCAGCATGTCGCAGTAATGAAACCCGGACCCGCCTCCTTTCCGTAGGCCTTCCACAGGCTTATCCTCATCAAGTGAGGTCACCAAGTGAGGGGAGGTGCCCATGACGGAACAGGACCGAGGACTGCTGCCGGGCACGGTCGATCTCGTGATCCTGCAGACGCTCACGCACGGCACACTGCACGGCTTCGGGATCTCGCGGTCGATCCGCGCCCGCTCGGACGGTGCGCTCGAGCTGCGCGACGCCGCGCTCTACCAGGCGTTGCACCGTATGGAGCGGGCAGGGTGGGTGCAGGCGGAGTGGGGCGTCTCGGACAGGGGAAGACGCGCCAAGTTCTACGACCTCACCGCCGCGGGCCGGCGCCAGCTCGAACGGGAAGTGGGCTTCTGGGAGCGCTACGCCGAGGGGGTGTTCAAGGTCCTCCGGCCGGCGACGGGCGAGAGATGAGAAGGGTGCTCGCGACATGAGTCTCTCGCCTCCGGGACGCGGCTTCAGACGGATCTTCCGGATCGATCGCCTCTCGGACGGGGACGCCCGGAGGGCAGTCGACGACGAGCTGGACCATCACCTGGATCTCGCCACCGACGAGCTGATCGAGGCGGGCTGGGACACGGCGGAGGCACGACGGGAGGCGCTCCGTCGATTCGGAGACATGGACGACACCCGCGCGTACTGCGAACGGATGCAGGCGTGTCGGGGACGGGAAGAGAGGAGGAGGGAAATGATGTCGTTGGACGAGATTCGTCAGGACGGGTCGTACGCGCTGCGCTCGATCCGGACGTCGCCCGGGTACTCCGGGCTGGTCATCCTCACGCTCGCGTTCGGGATCGCCGCCAACACGACGATCTTCAGCGTGATGAACCCGTACCTGTTCCGCGCGTTGCCCTTCGGGGACGCCGAGGAGCTGGTACAGATCAACCAGGTCAACCCGACCACCGGGTGGGACATGGACCGCTTCTCGTACCCGCAGTACGCGGACTGGAAGGAGCGGACGAGGGCCTTCCGCGACGTGGCCGCGTACACGTACGGCTCCGCGAACGTCACCGATGCCGAGGGTCCGGAGCAGATCCAGTACTCGCGCCTGACCGCGAACTCCTTCGACGTGCTCGACGTCCGTCCCGCGATGGGCCGCACATTCCTGCCCGAAGAGGAGGGACCCGGCGCCGAGCCTGTCGTCGTCATGGCGCACGGTCTGTGGCAGCGACGCTACGCGGGCGACCCCGGGATCGTGGGACGAGCAATCACCCTCGACGGCGTGCAGCACACGGT
>JANQME010000177.1 GCA_028280205.1 Longimicrobiales bacterium | reverse complement strand
GCGCGGCGGGGCTCGCCGGTCTGCGCGCTGGCGTCTGGCCCGACGCCGAGGCGTTCCTCGCCGCCCAGGGTCAGCCGACCCGCTTCGATCCCTCGGCGGACGTCGAGAAGCGTGCGGAGCGCATGGCCGAGTGGCGAAGGGCCGTGCACGCCACCGTCGGGTGGGCACGGGCGGGCCGGGCGGGGTGAGGGAGGGGGCGCCGCGACCTCCGCGCGTCGCCGTGGTCGGCGCGGCTTCGGTAGACGACGCCCTCTACGCCCGGGCCCGCCGGCTGGGCGCCGTCCTGGCCGAGCGCGGCGCGATCGTCGTGTGCGGTGGAAGGAGCGGGGTCATGGAGGCGGCCGCCCGGGGCGCGGCCGAGGCGGGCGGCATCACCGTCGGTATCCTCCCGGGAAGGGACGGGGAGGCCGCGAATCCATGGATCACCGTCGCGCTGCCCACCGGGCTCGGCGAGGCCCGCAACGCCCTGGTGGCGCGAGCCGGGGAGGCCGTTCTCGGTGTGGCGGGCGGGTGGGGGACGCTCTCGGAGCTCGCCCTGGCCGCGAAGATGGGTATTCCGGCCGCGACGCTCGGCCCGGCCCCCGCCGGCGTTGAGGGACTTCCCGTCCACGAGGACCCGGTCGCGGCGGCCGAGTGGGCTCTTTCGGCCGCTTCGGGGTATCGGCTGTCGAGCGAAAACCGGCCAGAGTAGGGGATTTCCCGGACTTCCCGGCTACGGGATCGTCCGGCTAACTTCCCCGGACTCGGAGTCCTGCGCGGAGATCGGCATGAAGAACAACGGACGGTTCATGGTGGGCCTCGTCGGCGTCGCGGCGGTGGTCACCTACCTGATCTGGACCGGCGTCAGCGAGACGATGGTCTACTACGTGACTCCCGTGGAGCTCATGGAGCGGGTCGAGGCCGACCCGTCCTTCCACGAGGTGGGGGTCAAGGTGGGTGGCATGGTCGTTCCGGGCTCCTACTCGCGGGTGGAGGGCGAGCTGCTGCACGTCTTCACCGTGCGTGACCTCGCGGACGAGTCGACCACATTCCGCGTCGAGTACCGCGATGCGCTGCCGGACACCTTCACGGACGAGATCGAGGTCGTCATGGAGGGGCGCCTGCGCTCCGACGGCGTCTTCGAGGCCACGACGCTTCTCACGAAGTGCGGATCCCGCTACGAAGCCGCGCCGGAGGATCTGGTGAACGGTGCGGCCGAGCACCCGGAGGGCGTTCCGTACGGTCCGGGGTCCTGACGCATGACCCTACTCGGAGAGTTCGCGCTCTGGATCTCCCTCCCCGTCGCCGTGTGGGGGATGGTCCTCGGATACGCGGGAGGGCGCAGCCAGCGCGGTGATCTCGTTCTCAGCGCCGAGCGGAGCATCTACGCCGTCTTCGGGCTGCACGTCCTCGCCTCGGCGGGGATCGTCTCGGCGTTCCTGAACGATCGCTTCGACTACTGGTACATCGCCAACTACTCGAACGCGAACCTCGAGCTCTTTTACAAGGTAACGGGGCTCTGGGCGGGCCAGCGTGGCTCGCTCCTCTTCTGGGCCCTCCTGCTCGGCTTCTTCTCGTGCGTCACGGTCTTCACGAACCGGAAGAAGCACCGCGAGTTCATGCCGTACGTCGCGGGCGTGCTCCAGACCATCCTGACGTTCTTCATCGTCGTCCTCCTCTTCGCCGACGTGAACCCGTTCGAGCGGCTCATGGTGGACGGGATGCCGGTGACGCCGGCCGACGGAGCGGGGCTGAATCCCCAACTCCAGAACTACTGGATGACGATCCACCCGCCGACGCTGTACCTCGGCTTCACCTCCTTCACGATCCCCTTCGCCTTTGCGATCGCGGCGCTGCTCAACGGTCGTCTCGACGCGCGCTGGATCCAGCTCACTCGGCGGTGGATCCTCACGAGCTGGTTCTTCCTCTCGATCGGGATCGTCTTCGGGATGCGGTGGGCGTACGAGGAGCTCGGGTGGGGCGGCTACTGGTTCTGGGACCCGGTCGAGAACGCGTCGTTGCTCCCTTGGCTCACGGCGACCGCGTTCCTGCACTCGATCCAGATCCAGGAGAACCGCGGCATGCTGAAGGTCTGGAACATGTCGCTCGTGCTCCTGACCTTCCTGCTCACGATCTTCGCGACGTTCCTCACGCGCTCGGGTCTCATCGAGTCCGTGCACTCCTTCGCCCAGGAGCTGAAGATCGCTTACATCTTCCTCTCCTTCATGGGCGCGGTGCTTGCTGTGTGCGTGCTGCTGATCGTCCACCGCCTGCCCCAGCTCCGCAGCGAGAACCAGATCGAGTCGTTCCTCTCGCGCGAGTCGGCGTTCCTGTTCAACAACCTGCTGCTGCTCGGCGCCGCCTTCTCGGTCATGTGGGGCACGATGTTCCCGCTCATCTCCGAGGGGATCACCGGTCAGCAGATCAGCGTCGGGCCGCCGTTCTTCAACAAGGTGAACCTGCCGATCGGGATCATCCTGCTCGCGCTCGTCGGGATCGGACCGGTGATCGCGTGGCGGCGCGCGACGAAGCGGAATCTGCAGAAGAACTTCGCCACGCCGGTCGTGGTCGGGCTGGTCACGGGAGCCGTCCTCTTCGCGACGGGCGCGCGCCACGAGCTCGCGCTCGTCACCTGGAGCCTCTCGGCGTTCGTGCTCACGATCATCTTCACCGAGTTCTGGAAGGGGACGAAGGCGCGGGCCCGCATCGAGGGCGAGGGCTACCCGCTCGCCTTCTTCCACCTCGTGACGCGCAACCGGCGCCGGTGGGGCGGCTACATCGTGCACGTGGGCTTCGTGGTGTTGTGCTGTGGTCTCGCGGGTGCCGCCTACAACACGGACAACCGCTTCAACGTCCAGCCCGGCGACGTGGTCGAGGTGACGTCGCCCTTCGGGCACACGTACCAGCTCACCTACGAGGGTCTCTCGGTCTCGATCGGGCGCGGCCAGCGCAACCTCCTCTGGCAGGCGATCGCCACGGTCTCGGTCGCTCAGGACGGGGCGCCGAAGGGCATCCTCACGACCGAGAAGCGCCAGTACACGAATCGCAACACGCAGCCCATGACCGAGGTGGGGATCCGCTCGATCTTCCGAGAAGACCTGTACCTCATCCTGTCCGCGCTCAACGATCGGCCCGGAGCGCTGAGCAACCAGCCGGGTGCGCAGGGGATCGATCTGCAGGTGCTCATCAAGCCGCTCGTCGGCTGGATCTGGATCGGCACTTTCCTCCTCGCGATCGGCACGATCATCGCGCTCTGGCCCAGCATCGACCGGCGGCGCGCCGGGGCCGGGGCCGTCGCACCGCACGAGGCGGCGCTCGCGGGAGCGGATTGACCTAGGAGCCTGTCCGGTGACCCTGTACCTGGGCGTCGCACTCGTCGCGGCCGCCGTCGTCCTCTTCATCGTCCAGCCGGTCGTGAAGGGCATCCACGCCTCGCTCGAGCGCGAGGACGACGAGATGACCGAGACCGAAGCGCGCAAGCGCGTGGCGCTTCTCGCGCTGAGGGACGTCGAATACGACTTCCTGGCCGGAAAGCTCGACGAAGCCGACTATCGCTCACTCAAGGCCGAGCTGACCGCGGAGGCTCTCGCGGCGCTGGAAGCCGACGACGCGGCGAAGTCCGTCGCGACCGGAGCCGAGCCGACGGCGACGGTGGATCTCGAGGCGGAAATCGCGGCGATCCGGCGCGGTCTGCGGGCAGGGACGTCGTGCCCCGAGTGCGCCTACACGAACGCGCCCGGCAGCCGCTTCTGCTCCGCGTGCGGGGCCGCGCTCGGCGAGCTGGCCGCGAGTTGAGCGCGCCCGCTCCGGCGCCCGCGAGGAACGAGGCAGCGTCCCTCGCCGCCCCGGTGCTCGAGGCGCGGGGCCTGGGACGGGACTACGGTCCGGTCGTCGCGGTCCGGGAGATCGACCTCGCGCTCGCCGAGGGCGAGTTCCTCACCGTCTTCGGGCCGAACGGCGCGGGAAAGACATCGCTCCTCGGCATGCTCGGCGGGATGCTCCGGCCGACGCGCGGCGAGGTGCGCGTACGGGGCGAGACGATCTCGCTCGGCGATGGTCCGTGGCGGAGCCGGATCGGCGTGCTCTCCCACCGGGGCTTCCTCTACGCCCGCCTCACCGCCGCCGAGAACCTGCGCTTCTACGGTCGGCTCTTCGGGCTGCCGGATC
>JANQME010000155.1 GCA_028280205.1 Longimicrobiales bacterium | reverse complement strand
CTGATCCCGCATCGCCCGTCGGACGCTTCTCTGCCGCCGAGCTCAGGACTCGGCTCGCAACGCCTCCGTCGGCTCGACCGACAGGGCGCGTCGAGTCGGGACTACGCATGCCAGGAGACACACGGCCAGCATCGCCCCCAGGTAGAGGGACACGAGAGCGAGCTCGCCCAGAGTGAGTCCTCCGAGTAACCAGCTCGACATGGCCCAGAACAGAAGGGCGCCGACGCCAATACCAGCTGACACCTGGAGCGCCGGGAGTCGGAAGACCGCGGCCACGATCCGGCGCGGCGCGGCTCCGAGCGCGATACGGACCCCGATCTCTCGGGTACGACGCGCCGCCGTGAACGACATCACGGAGTAGATGCCGACCAGAGAGAGCATCAGAGCCAACCCACTGAGCGCCAGTGTGATCGCCATCCAGTACCCGTACATGCCCTGCTCTGCCTCGACCACCTCGTCGAGCGTCATGAAGTTCCACAGCCTGAGGTCCGGATCGCTCTCCATCACGATCCGCCGCAACTCGGGCGCGAGAGCATGCGGATCTCCTGCGACCCGCACCACGAGCTGCAGAGCGCCGAGTTGGCTTTCTGGCGCGGCGTGGTAGATCCCTCCCCGGCCATACCCCGTCTGCATGCCCAGATCACCAACAACACCGATGATCTCATGATAGGGAGACTCCGTGGCTGGCTCGGGATCGTCCTCACTCGCGACGTAGCGGACCACGTCCCCGACCGGGTTGCGACCCCCGAGAACCCGCTCGACGAAGGGTTCGTCAACCACCACGACACGGGCGCCGCTGCCGACGTCACGCGCGTCGAAGGACCGGCCGGCGATCACGGGCATGTCGAACAGCTCGAAGAAACCCGGGGTGATCTCCGCGCGCGCCACTCGGTGACCTCGAGGGTCCTCCGTCTGGACCATGCCGCCGGCCACCTCGACCTGGTTCCAGTTGTGATACGCCCGGGGCAGCAGATCCACGAAGCTCACCCCCCTGACGGTCGGCTCGGCCTGGAGCCGGCGCTCGAGTTCTGCATGGGCCGTCTGTCGGCGGACGATCCGCTCATCGGTGGTCAGCAATAGGTCAGACGGGTGTTCCATCGAGACGATCGCCGCTGCGTAGTGCTCCAGGGGAGCGGTCGTCCCGATCGTTTCCTTCCCGTGCGCCTCTTCCATCAAGAGGATGGGGAAGGCGGGAAAGGTGATGGTGGCCGCCACCTGAGCCACGATCACGGCGGTCCAGACACCACCGAAGCGGACGCCGCCCCCGACGGTCGCTCCGGTCAGCCCGGCCCGGATTCCCCGGGTCGCCTTGAGCCCCGGCAGCACACCGGCCACAACGGAGGCAGCCAGGCCAAGCCCGGAGGCCCAAACGACGGTGAGAGCCGACATTTCGTCGTCGATCCAATACGGGAGCGCGCCCACGACTTCGACATACACCCGTAGGCCGCGCTCGAGGAGCATGCGGGCGAAGAACAGCCCGGTCACCACCGACAGTGCGGATAACACGAGCGACTCCACGAAGAGCTGCCGGACCAGCCGGCCACGCCCGGCACCGAGCGCACTTCGGATCACCAGCTCGCGTTCTCGAGTCGCGGCTCGCGCGAACATCAGGAGGGCGACGTTACCGGCGAGCAAGACGATCAGCGCGACCAGGGACAGGACCGTGGCAAACATCTCCGGTGACAGGAGCGTCGGCATGGTGACGAAGAGCTCGGCGAACGGGACCACGATCGATCTCCGCCGAATCTCACTCTCGGGAAAAGCGGTAGCGACGATCAGGTCCAGTCCCGCCAACTCCGCGTCGGCCTGCTCGACGGTGACGCCCTCGGCGAGTCGACCGAAGACCAGGACGTCAGGGCCGCCTTCCCGCCCATGGCTGAGTGGGTCGACAGGAAGCGGCACCCACACGCCTTCGGCGAGCGGGAACTGGAAATCGGGAGGCATCACGCCGACGACGGTGGCACGCTCCTCGCCGAGGCGGATGGTCGCTCCCAGCACGTCCCGCTCCCCGCCCATCACGGTCTGCCACGTGTCGTAGCCCACGAGCGCCACCGGGTCCGCGCCGGGGCGCTCGTCCGACTCGACCAGGAGCCGCCCAAGAAGCGGCGTCGCCCGGGTCAGCGCGAGCCCCGAGGCAGAGATCTGGGTGACCACGACCGGCACTCCCCGTCCGTCGTCGTCGACGAGATCGACCGCGTCAGGAACGGCAGCGATCCCCAGCTCCTCGAACGCCGTTCCACGGTCCTGCCACATCAGGTAGTCGTGGACCACACGTGCGTCCCGCCGACCCGTTTCGACGTTCCGCGTCAGGATGCCGAAAACCCGTTCACCTTCCTCAACCGGAAGGTCCGGAGTGTATATTCGACTCAGAACCTCGAGCGACGCCGTACCCACGGCGACCCCAAAGGTCATCGCGAGGCCGCCGACCACCGTCAGCCCCGGGTACCGTGCCAGCATCCGGAGGCCGAGCTTGAAGTCGAGTGTGGAGACGACGCCTGAACGAAACAGCGACGACCGCCCGGAGCGGTGAGGGGTCATCGCTCGGCCTCGGCCGAAGCGCCATCGGTCGATGACGGCGCGGCGCGGCTGGCGCCAAACCCATCGAGTGCGGGCGACCCACGGTCGGTGGCGCACGTCGGATCGCCAAAGCTCCAGGAGATCGCCCAGGACCTCGTCGCGGAAGTCTCGCGGCAAGAGCGCGACGGCGACTCTGAGTCCCAACGGAACCCGCTCGCTCGCGCTCACGATCCGTCGAGCATCGGTTCGAGGCCGGCCCAGAGGGCCAGGAGCGCACGCCTGGATTCACCCAACACGGGAAGTACCGCTGCCTGGTCAACCTGGTAGTAGCGCCGAGGGCGCCCGCCTCGGTCAGGGTCGGAGGTACCGACGCGCGAGGTCAGCAGACCCTGGGCCTCCAGGCGCCGCATGACCATGTAGACGGTCGCGGGCGAAACGTCCCGACCGGCACGGTCGGCCAACTCGGCGGCCACGGGTACCGCATAGCTCTCACCGCCGAGCTGAAGGAGCGCGAGGATCACCCGCTCCTCAAGTTCCCCGAAGCGCGCTCGTCCCATCCCACCCCCAGTTCACAACAACGTTATGTATACTTCATAACAATGTTATGAATTTGACGACCACGGGCAATGTCGACCTGCACCTCGACGCCCCGAGTAGACCGACGCGTGGCCGACAGCGGCCGGTCGGCGGCCGGCGCTCAGGTGGCGCAACCCCCGGTGGAAGCGCGGCTAGATCGTGATCTCGCGGGTGACCGTCCCGTAGCTCTCCCAGTACGTGATCTTCTGGACCATCCACGGGTCTTCCGGCGACGGCTGAATCTCGCCGTCCACGCCGACGGCGCGAGACGTGACCGTATGGTCATCCGGTGTGGCGTCCCAGTCGAGGTGCCAGAATGTCCACGTGTTCGGATCGTCCTGGCCCTCGCCAAGCGTCGCCGCTTGCCACGGTCCGTCATCGATCCGGACTTCGACACGGGCGATCGGTTTGCCCCACGCGGCTCCGTGGATCCGATAGCCGTCATCCGCACGCAAGACTCTCGCCGGTACCGAGTTGATGTTCGTGCGACCGACGGACGTCTCGGCCCACACGCCGTCCTCGTCCGAGCCTTCCTGGCGCAGGGTGACATAGTCGCGGGCCATGAACTTCCCATGAAGCGCGTATCGCGGACCTCGATCCGCGTGAGCCACTTCACATTCGCTACGCCATACCAGCCCGGTGCGATCAACTGGAGGGGGAAGCCGTTGCCCACGGGGAGGGGCTCGCCGTTCACGGCCCACGCCAGGAGCAGGTCCCCCGCGATCACGTCCTCGACGGACATGCTGCGGCCGAAGTGCTGCTCGACCTCGATATCCCGGATCAGCTCGGTCCACGGATAGGAATTTCAAGGGGCCTTTCGTGGCTGGAAGCGAGGTGGGATGGGGCAGGATGTGACGAGGCAGAGCAGGGGAGACGAGGAGGCGGGGGGCGGCGCGGGCGAGAGAGAGCGGCGAGAGCTCAGGGTGTGGTAATGGGCCGGCGAGATGTGCGGATGGGCGGGGAAGACGCTGGGAGGAGAATCCCCGGCTGGCCGGCCGGATTCGGGAGCCTCAGAGGTCGAAGTCGTCGGGCGGGGACTGGTCGAACTCGGGGCACCGACGCGAAGCGTTGGTCCGGGATGGGCTCGGGCTCGGCGGGGTCGAAGGCCGGTGTCTGATCGAGGAGCCCGGTGAGGAGATCGCTCTGAGGAGGCCGGCGGGCGGGCGAGAGGGGCGGGGGCGTGTGAGGGAGGTGGAGGTGGAGGAGGATGGCGGAGACGATGGGTGGATCGGTGAGGAACGCGAGGATCCTCATCTCGGCGGACCACGCTTCGCGACCACACTGCGGGTGGTGTTCGCCCGGCGGGACAGAGCAGCGGCAGCCGGTCGTGTAGCGGTGACGGTGGACCCGACCCACGCTCCGCGTGGGTGCCCCGGCGGAACGAACTTGGCGAGGGCCTCAAGGAGCTCGAGGGGCGTGAGCAGCACCTCGGTGCACCCGTGGATGTCGGTTTTCGGGAAGCGGTAGGCAGGCGGCTCTCGGGTGAGGTGAGGGAGGGGGTCGAGCCGAGGGCGTGCAGACGTTCGAGCGCGAACGGCGGGCGGGCACAGTATCGAGCGAGACGCTACAGGGAAGTCGCCAGCCCAGCGAAGCCGAACCGGCCTGGGCCCTGGCAGGCTCGGGAAGGCCGTCGCGGCTATGGTTCGTGAAGATAATCGTGTTCGAGCCGCCGTCGCGCGCCTATCCTGAACGCATGGATCGCAGGGTCTTCGATGCGCTCGCCGAACACCATGGCCTCGCGAGCGGCGGGGTCGAGCGGATGCTCGAGCTGGCGGGCGCGCGTCCGAGCCGTGCCGAGCTCTCGCACTTCGCGGTGCGCGTGCTGCACCTCGGCGGCGTGCTCTCGGTCGCGGCGGGCGTCGTCTTCTTCGAGGCTGCGAACTGGTCGGCGTTCGACGTCTTCG
The DNA here is from genome assembly GCA_028280205.1 of Longimicrobiales bacterium. Classification (GTDB taxonomy): domain Bacteria; phylum Gemmatimonadota; class Gemmatimonadetes; order Longimicrobiales; family Gaopeijiaceae; genus UBA2589. The sequence goes on along the minus strand of JANQME010000155.1, from coordinate 5,431 downwards.
GGCGCTTCGCCCTCGTTCAGGCGGTGCTCCTCCTCGCGGTCGCGGTCGCGCTCTGGCGCCCTCCGCCCGCGGCCGTCGGCCGCTACGCGCTTCTCCTGGCGTTCATCGTCACGGGTGCTCTCTTCGCGCTCTACGGCCAGACGTATCAGACGGGCGCCGACGTCTACGAGCTCTTCCTGAACTGGGCGCTCCTCGGACTCGCCTTCGTCGTGGCGGCGCAGTGGAGCGTCGCGTGGGCGGCGTGGGTCCTCGTCCTCAACGTCGCGCTCCTCCTCTTCTGCGCCGCACGCCCGGATGCGGGGATTCTCTGGCTCGCCTTCGGATCCTGGGCGCTGAGCACGTCGCAGCTCCTCCTTCTCCCGCTCGGCGTGAACCTCTTTCTCTGGGGGCTCTGGATCTTTGCCCAGCGCTCGCGCGCGGCCCACCTCGCACCGCGATGGCTGGTCCGCTTCACCCTGGCGTGCGCAGTCGGGAGCGGTACGCTGGCGGCCCTGGTCGTAATCGTCGGCAACGGGGATCGGGAGGGGGCGGTGGGCCTCATCGCGCCGCTCCTCGTCTTCACGGGGCTCGGCCTGTACACGCTGCGCGGCCGCCGCGACGTCTTCCCCCTCGCGCTGATCGAGGGGAGCCTGATCCTCCTCAGCACGGTCTGGATCGGGGAGTCACTCGTCCAGGAGGGCTTCGGCGGCTTCTTCCTGATCTCGGCGTGGCTGATCCTCACGTCGACGGTGAGCGGGCACTACCTCATGCGCCTCGTGCGCCGGTGGGGCGTTCACGGGAGCGCGACGTGAGTACGTGGGAGCTGGAGCGGACGATGGCCGCGGAGGGTCTGATCCCGGAGGAGGCGCCCCCGCTTCCTTTCGGCTCGGGCGGTCGACCGTGGTTCGTGAGCCTCGTCATGGGCGTCGCCGGGTGGCTGGCCAGCCTCTTCTGCCTCGTCGCCGTCTTCCTCCTCTTCGACCCGAACACGCCGGTGGGTGCGGGGATCCTCGGCGCGATCATGCTCGGTCTCGGCTTCGGCCTCTACGCGGCGGACCGGGACGATGCCTTCTTCGGGCAGCTCGCCCTCGCGCTCTCCCTGGCCGGACAGCTGGCGCTGATGTACGCGATCGGCGAGGCGACCGATTCGGCGGTCACCGTCGCCGCGTTCGCGGCGGTGATCTCCGGCGCGCTCGTGCTCTGGCTTCCGAACCACTTCGCGAAGGGGCTCTCCGCCTTCTTCGCCTGCCTCGCGTGGGCCTTCGTCGTCCGACTCGGCTGGTGGGGCGACGACCTCTTCGGTCAGCGGCGCCTCGAGGTCCCCTTCCTCCCCGCGCTCACGGGATGGCTCATCATCTGGGTCCCGGTCGGTGGGCTCGTCCACACCCTGATCAGGCGGGAGACGCGATGGATGGCGACGTCGGCGCGACGCGTCGCGCGCCCCGCGCTCACGGGCCTCCTGCTCGGTCTCTCGGTCGGGACGTGGGCGTCCGAGCCGTTCGCCGCGCTGCCCTTCACGACCCCGCCGACGGAGATCCCCGAGAACTGGCTCGTCCTGTGGCCGCTCCTCGGCGCGCTGGCGGCGCTCTTCGCCGCTGGCTCCGCCTTCCGGCTTCGGCACCGCGCGATGATCGGGGGCGCGATCGGGGGCGCGCTCCTGCACGTCGTCCACTTCTACTACCTGCTCGGAGTGAGCCTCGTCGTGAAGTCGTACATCATGCTGGCGCTCGGGGCGATGTTCCTCGTGGGCGCCCGCTCGGTCGGGGCGGGTGGGGGACAGGGTGTCACACCGGGGCGCGAGCGGCCGGGTGGAGCGCCGGCGGGTGGAACGTTCGGGAGAGAGACGCCGTGAGTGCCCCGCTGACTCGTGTCCTGACGCTGCTCGGCGTCGTGCTCGTGCTCGGGGGCGTCAACGCATCGATCCTCCAGAAGGAGCGCGTGATCCGTTCGGGGCGAACGATCTATCTCGAGCTCGCGCCGGTCGATCCACGCTCGCTCATGCAGGGGGACTACATGGCCCTCGGCTTCCGCCTGGCACGGAGCATCGGATCGTGGCACGAGACGAATCCCCGAGCCCGCCGCGCGCCGCTCATCGTGGACGAACGAGGCGTCGCCTCGCTTGCTCCGGACGGAGGTGAGCTCGAGATCGCCTTTCGCATGCGCGGGGATCGTGTGTGGCTCGGGACGAACGCGTACTTCTTCGAGGAGGGCACGGCGGGTCGCTACTCCGAGGCCCGCTTCGGCGAGTTCCGGATCGATCTCTCGAGCGGAGAGGCCGTATTGGTGGGGCTGCGGGACGGGGCGCTGAATCCGCTGTAGGCGAGGCGCGCGATCTTTGACAACGAGAACCAGACCTCTCATGTTCTGATATATCACTTCATGAGAGGTCACTATGGACGTCGATCGCCACCTCCCCCTCACGCCGCGGGAATTCCACGTGCTGCTCGCGTTGGGACGCGAGCCGCTCAACGGCTATCAGATCTCGAAGCGCGTCGCGGAGAACTCGGGTGGCGCGGTTTCTCTGAGTCCGGCCACGCAGTACACGGTGCTCCACCGCCAAGTCGAACGCGGCCTGATCGTCGAGGACACGGAGCGGGCGGACGAGCAAAAGAGCGGGCGACGCCAACGGTACTGGACGTTGACCGCGCTCGGCCGTGGCGTGCTCGCCTCGGAGGCGCGCCGGCTGCAAGCCGACGCCCGCCTGGCGCTCGCGTTGGCCGAGGAGGCCTGAGATGCCGCGTGGTGGATGGGTGGAGCGGCTCTTCCGAATCGGGTTGCGGTTGTTGCCCGCGTGGTTCGGTGACCTCTACGCGGACGACCTCGTCGAGACCTTCCGTGAGGGCCGCGCGGATGCCGTGAGCCGTGGCGCAATCGCCGGCGCGGCGTACTCGACCCGAGCCTTCGTGGGCCTGCCGATCGAGGCCTGGCGGCTCCGCTGCGATGGGCCGCAGGCACGTTGGGCCGGCGCTCCGGCGCAGGCGATCCGCTCGCTGCGCCGGGCCCCGGGGTGGTCGGCCGCCTGCCTCCTCCTCCTGACGCTCGGCATCGGGGGGACGACGGCGGTCTTCAGCGTCCTCAATGCCGTGCTCCTCCGTGACCTCCCGTTCGAGGAGCCCGACCGGCTCGTCTCGCTCTGGACGGTGAACCAGACGCAAGGCCTACCGGACGGAAGCTCCTGGGAGAACGCGAACGACTGGCTGGAGCGTGGTAACACCCTCGAGGACGTCGCGCTGGTGGTGCGTCCCGAGTTCACCGCGGCGACGGTCACCAGCTTCGGGGAGCCCGAGCGAATCCACGTGGCGTGGGTCAGCGCGAACTTCTTCGAGCTGCTCGGCGTCAACGCCGCCCACGGCGAGCTCTTCGGCGCACAGGGCGAGGACGCGGGCGACGTCGCGGTGATCGACGAAGCGCTCTGGACGACCCGCTTTGGGCGGACGCCCGACGTGCTCGGGCAGACGATCGAGATCGACGGAACTCCGCACCAGATCATCGGCGTCGCGCCGACGGACCTCACGATCCCGCTGCGAGAGACACGCGTCTGGGGCATCCAGCCCGTGCGGACGCCCGCGGGGCAGAACTACCGAGGCTGGGACGCCTATTGGGCGATCGGTCGCCTCGCCGACGGAGTCACCGTGGAGCACGCGCGTGCGGACCTCGGGCGGGTCGCGGAGGCGCTTGCGGCGGAGTACCCGCTCACGAACCGGAACCGAGGCGTCAGCGTCACCGCGCTCCGCGACGAGATCGTCGGACCCACGCTGCCCCTGCTCCTCTGGTCGCTGATGGGCTCCATGGTGCTCGTGCTGCTGATCGGCACGACCAACGTAGCGCAGCTGATGATCAGCCGCGGTGTGCGCCGTCGGCGCGAGGTCTCCATCCGAGCCTCACTCGGAGCGTCGTGGGGAGAGATCCGAAGACAGCTCATCATCGAGAGCGCGCTCCTGGCGCTCGTCGCTTCGGTCACGGGCGTCGCACTGGCGTACCTGGGGCTCGATCTGTTGCTTACGCTCGTGCCACCGGACGTACCACTGACGGAGCAGGTCCGGATCGACGGATCCGTGCTCGCGCTGGCCGTCGGTGTCTCCTGCCTGCTCGGGCCTGCGGTCGGTGCGCTCCCGGCGCTCGCGGCTTCGCGGGTCGACCTGGCCGAGTCACTTCGAGGGGGCGGTCGTGGCGCGACGGCCGGGGATCGGAGGGCGCGATCGCTGCTCGTGGCGGCCGAGGTCGCGATGGCGGTGGTGTTGCTCGGCAGCGCCGGGCTCCTGGTCCGCTCGGCGGTCGAGCTCGGTCGGGTCGATCCCGGCTTCGAGGCGCGCGGCGCCCTCGTTGCGCAGGTCGACTTCGGCCCGGTCGAGGAGGGTGAGACGCACGTCCCGGTGCACGAGGCGCTCCTCGAGGCGATGCGCCGGATCCCCGGCGTGCACGGAGCCGGCACGATCGATCAGCTATTCGTGAAGCGCTTCCCGGACCAGACGATCACGCTCGTCGGGGAGGAGCCGCGCGCGGAGGGTGAGCCTTCCCCCCGCCTCACGACCGATCCGGTATCGCCCGGTTTCTTCGAGGAGCTCGGAATCCCTCTGCTGCGGGGCCGCGGCCTCGAGTACGCCGACATCGGTGACATCAACCGCCCCATGACCTTCCTCGTGAACCAAGCGTGGGTACGGACGTTCTCCCCCGATCAGGACCCGATCGGCCGGCAGTTCCGGTGGGGGGATCAGGTCGAGGGGGTGGGGCTGACCGTGGTCGGTGTCGTCGGCGATCTCCGCCGCAGCTCGTTGGAGGAGGTCGCGTATCCGCAGATGTTCATCGCGGGCGGCCCTCGAGGCGCCCAGCTCGTGGTCCGCGCCGACGACCCCACGGCGATCTCCGGAGCGGTGCGCGCCGCCGTGCGCGAAGTCGATCCGGTCGCCGCGGTGTCGAACGTGACCGTAGCGTGGGACCTCTACCAGGACGGCCTCTCCTCGCGGCGCTTCCAGACGTTCGTGCTCGGCGCCTTCGCCTTCCTCGCGACGCTCCTCTCCGCGTTCGGCCTGTTCGCGATCCTCCACGACAACGTCGCCTCCCGACGACGCGAGATCGGCGTCCGGATCGCCCTGGGGGCCCGACCGGGCGGCGTTCGCCGTCGTGTCATCGGCCAGGGCCTGAGCCTGGTGGGCGTCGGCCTCGGAGTGGGCTTCGTGGCTCTGCTCCTGCTCTCCGGGGTGACGGCGCGGTTCCTCTACGGTGTGAGCTCCGCCGATCCGATCACGATGATCGGTGTGGCCGTGCTCGTGTCGGTGGTGGCGTTCGTGGCGAGCGCCGCCCCCGCGGTGTCCGCGACCCGGGTCTCTCCGCTGGAGGTGTTGACGGAAGAGTAGCCCGAGCTCGATTCGGTCCTCCTCAGGGGCGGCATCACGAGTGGATGCCGCCCCGTTGAGACGCGGGCAGGAGAATCCAAAGGGGCTGAGGTGACTGG
>JANQME010000108.1 GCA_028280205.1 Longimicrobiales bacterium | reverse complement strand
GGCGGAGGCGCACCGGGCGGCTCAGAACTAGCTGCGCGCCCTGCGCCGTCTCTACACCCGCCAGCTCGAAGCCGTCGGCGGAGTCTGGGTCGAGCTGCTGGGCCTCGACGCCCCGCCCCACCTCGTCGAGCCCGAGCGCGAATCGGCGCTCGACAGGCTCCGCTCCCTCGACACCCGCCTCCTCGACCGGATCGCGCACGTCCGCGCGGACTTCGAGGAACGAACCGGGCTGCACGAGCGCCCGGCCGTCGTGCGGGAGCGCGACGAGATCCGGCAGATCCTCGAGGGGGTGGCGGCCGTCGTCATCGAGGGCGGCCACGTCGCCGTGCTCCTCGACCGGCTGCTCCTCTTCGGCGTCGCCGACCTGCTCGGAGGGAAGGTCGTGGTCGGATGCGCCGGAGGCGCGATGGCGCTCGGCCGCCGCGTCGTGCTGTACAACGATCAGCCCGCCATCGGCCGGGGCCACGCCGAGGTGGCGCTGCCCGGCCTGGGTCTCGCCCCGAAGGTCGTACCCCTGCCCGACGCGAGGGAGCGCCTGCGCACGGAGGACCCGGATCGGATGCGCCGCCTCTCGCTCCGGCTCGCGCCGGACGTCTGCGTTCTCCTCGATCCGGGTGCGCGACTCGTGTGGAACGGCAGCGGCTGGACGGGCCTCGCGGCCACGCGCGTACTCGAGGACGGGGGGATCGTGCCGTGGAGCCGGGCGGCATGAGCCCGGCTGCATGAGGTACGTACCCGCGCAGGAGGAACCGCACATCCCTTCGGCGGACCATACGGGCCTCGCGATCGCCGAGCTCGTGGACGGAGAGACGCCCTCGGAGGAGACGATCGGGGGCTTCCTCGCGAAGCACGACTTCCCGATCGTGGAGGGAAGCCGATGCACGTTCGTCTTCCGGGGCCCGGTCGACTCCGTCTCGCTCCGACACTGGGTGTTCGGCCTGCCCACCGCGGCCCCGTTCACCCGCATCGCCGGCACCGATCTCTGGTACTACGTGCTCGAGCTCCCCGAGGGCTCGCGCGTGGAGTACAAGTTCGAGGGCACCCGCGGACGCCGGGCCACATGGGTCCACGACCCCCTCAACCCGCACCTGGCGCACGACCCCTTCGGCGCCAACTCGGTCGCCCACGGCACCGGATACCGTGTGCCGGACTGGACCGAGGAAGACCCTGCAGCCCGCCCGGGCTCGCTCGAGGAGCGAGTCGTGCACAGCGAAGCCCTCGGAGAACAGAGGCGCGTCACGATCTATCGGCCGGCGCGCTTTCGGGAGAGCCGCCGCTACCCACTACTGGTCGTGCACGACGGGCAGGACTATCTGCGCTATGCACGCCTGAAGACCGTACTCGACAACCTGATCCATCGGCTCGACATCGCCGGGCTCGTGGTCGCCCTGACGCAGCCCCCCGATCGCATGGCGCAGTATCGGGACTCGGAGGACCACGCCCGCTTCGTGGCCGAGGAGCTCGTTCCGCTCCTGGAGGACGAGCTTCCCCTGCTGGGCACCCCGGCCGGTCGCGGGCTCATGGGCGCCAGTCTCGGCGCCGTGGCCTCGCTCTCGACGGCGATCCGCTACCCGGACCGGTTCGGTCGCCTGCTGCTGCAGTCCGGCTCGTTCGCGTTCAGCGACATCGGCCGCCACGACCGGAGCCCGATCTTCGACCCGATCGCGGAGATGATGAACCGCTACCGGGCCGCGCCGTTCGGGGTCGCCGAGCGCGTCTTCCTGAGCTGCGGCACGTACGAGTCGCTCATCTACGAGAACCGTTCGCTCGTACCCCTCCTGCGTCGCACCGGAATGCAGATCCGCTTCGTCGAGGCGCGCGACGGCCACAACTGGGAGAACTGGCGCGACCGGCTCCGCGAGGGCCTCGCGTTTCTGTTTCCAGGCCCCAAGTGGTGGACCTACTACTGATTCGGGGCGGCACCGACCCGTCTCCGGCGTTGGCGCTTCGTCGACGTAGCGCTGCTACGCCTTCCTCACGCCGCCTTGGATCCGGGCCGGTGGCGCTCCCGAATCCCGGAGGTTAGGTCACGAGGACCCACCTGAGCCCTCCCGCTCCGACCCTCCCCATGACCGAAGCCACGCGCAGGATCGGCCTCTCCCTCGGTGCCGACATCTGCTGGCCGATCGCCTACACCGAGATCATGCGCACGCTCGATCTCGCCATACCGTACGACGGCGAGACCGTCCGCTTCGACATCGAACGGCTGAGCATCGAGCCGTTCGACCTGGAGGAGCACGTCCCGCACGACGTGGTCATCGACCGGCTGACGCACTGGTTCAACCCGCGCCGTGAGTGGATCAAGAAGGCGATCCTCCTCGACGACGTGTACGTCTTCAACAACCCCTGGTCCGTGCAGTCGATGGAGAAGCTGACCACATACTGCGCGATGATCCGGCTGGGGCTGCCGATCCCGCGGACGTGGCTCATCCCGCCGAAGGAGTACGACGAGTGGAGCCACGACCTCCACGCGACGCTCCGCCAATACGGGCGCTACTTCGACCTCGGCGCGATCGGGGACAAGCTCGGCTACCCGCTCTTCATGAAGCCGTACGACGGAGGCGGGTGGCGCGCGGTGAGCAAGGTCGACGACGAGGAGCAACTCCGGGAAGCCTACGAGGAGAGCGGTACGGCGGTCATGCACCTCCAGGAAGCGATCCTGCCCTTCGACCGCTTCGTACGCTGCATCGGCCTCGGTCCCCAGACGCGCACCGTCCTCTACGACATCGAAGCACCGCTGCACGACCGGTACACCGACGAGCGCGACTTCCTGACCGACGACGACGCGGCGCTCATCCGCGACATGACGCTCGTGATCAACGCCTTCTTCGCGTGGGACTTCAACTCGTGCGAGCTGATCCATCGCGAGGGCGCCTGGATGCCGATCGACTATGCCAATCCCTGCCCCGACTCACAGGTGACGTCGCTGCACTACCACTTCCCCTGGGTCATCCTGGCCAACATCCGCTGGTCGGTCTTCGCCGCGACCCGGCGCCGCAAGCAGCAGCCGATGGGGTGGCGGCGTTACTTCGCGGTGGTGGACGACGAGATGACGCTGCGGGAGCGGCTCGATGCCCTGCTCCCGATCGTCCATCGCCGCTTCGAGACCGAGGCCTTCGAGGAGTTCTGCGCCACGCACTTGGCGCACCTCGACGAGGTCGCGACGGCGTGGTTCGGCTCCGACGTAGCCCGCGACGCGGTCCGGCAGAAGGTGACGGCCCTCTTTCCCGAGCACGAGGTCGAGCGCTTCACCGACCTCTTCTTCGGCCGGATCCAGACGTGGCGCGAGCGGGAGGGCGCCCGCGCGTGAAGTTGGTCGACGGCTGGTACTCCGAGCGGCTGGGCCGGGACATCGCGGTCGCCCGCTGGGGCGAGGTCGGTGTGCCCTTCCTCATCTATCCGACGGCCGGGGGCGACGCCGAGGAAATCGAGCGCTTCCTCGTCGTGGACACACTCGGCGAATATCTGGAGGCGGGTCTCGTCAAGGTCTACTCGTGCGACTCGATCGCGGGTCGCGCGATGCTCACCGGCGAGGGGACGTCCGAGCACCGGATGCGTCTCGTCGGCCGCTTCCTCGACTTCGTGGGCGAGGAGCTGGTCCCGGCGATCCGCACCGACTGCCGCAGCGACGATATCCGGATGCTCGTGGGCGGCGCCTCGATCGGGGCCTTCAACGCCCTCGCCTCGATCTGCCGCTTTCCCGGCGTCTTCTCGCATGCGCTGTGCATGAGCGGCACGTACGACCTGACCCGCTTCCTCCACGGACCGCTCCACGAGGACTTCCTGCTCGCCTCGCCGCTGCACTACGTCTCGCAGCTCGAGGGGCCCCACCTCGACGCGCTGCGCGCCTGCTTCGTCCTGCTCGCGTCGGGCGAGGGCGAGGCCGAGGACATCGGACAGTCCTGGCGGGTCGCCGACGCGCTCGGCGCTCGCGGAATCCCGAACCGGGTCGATTCCTGGGGCCCCGACTGGAAGCACGACTGGCCGCTGTGGCGCAACATGCTGCACACGTACACGCCGGAACTCGCCGGCGGCTGAGCCGCTCGGCCCGTCGAAGGGCCGGGTGTGTCTGTCCGTCCGCCCGCCGCGTCAGCGCGTGGGCGGGTCGTCCCCCTCCGTCGAGGCCTCCCACGCGGGCAGGTAGTAGCGCCTGCAGTAGTCGCGCAGCATGCGGTCGGTGTGGAACGTCCGGCCCGCCACCCAGAGTGCGCGCTTCATGCGCTTCACCCACGCGACGGGGACGTCGTTCTCGTTGCGGTCGTAGTACGACGGAACGACCTCCTCTTCGAGCAGTCGGAAGAGCTGCTCCCAGTCGTGCTCGTCCGGATCGTCGGGCTTCGGGGCCGCCGGAATCGCCCATCCGTTCTCCCCGTCGTATCCCTCGTCCCACCAGCCGTCGAGCGTCCCGAGCTGCGGAACCAGATTGAGCGCCGCCTTCATCCCGCTCGTCCCCGACGCCTCCTTCGGCACACGCGGCACGTTGATCCACACGTCGACACCGGCGAAGAGCGCCCGAGCCACGTGCATTTCGTAGTCCTGGACGAAGGCGATCCGACCCTCCGAACGGGGATCGTGCGACATCCGGTAGACGCGCTGAAGCACGCCCTTGCCCAGGTCGTCCGCCGGGTGCGCCTTCCCCGCGAAGATGAGCTGAACCGGTCGCTGCGCATCGGTGATCAGCTCGAGGAGCCGCTCCTCGTCACGGAAGAAGAGGTCCGCCCGCTTGTACGTCGCGAACCGGCGCGCGAAGCCGAGCGTGAGGACCTCCGGGTCGAGGAGCGGACCGGACGCGACAAGATGACGGTGCTTGCCCCACACAGCGCGCCACCGGCGGCGCGCCTCCTCGATGAGGAAGCGGTGTCTCTTGTACTTCATCCGCTCGTGCAGGTACCAGACCTCCGCATCGTCCGCGTCGAGCACGCGATCCCACACCTCGCGCTCCTCGACGCGGTGCGTCCACCACTCGCCGAGCACGCCGTCGAGGAAGCGCTGCACCTCGGGCGCCATCCACGTCCACCGATGCACACCGTTGGTGACCGAGCCGATCGGAACGTCCTCCTTGGGGCGGTCGCCCCAGAGCTCACTCCAGATCTCTCTTGTGACCCGGCCATGCTTCTCGGAGACCCCGTTGACGCCGCGCGCCATGCGGATCGCCGTCGCCGTCATGTGGAAGCGGTCCTCGCCCGTCTCCGGCGCGTAGCCGATGCGCATGAAGGCGTCCCGGTCGAGCCCGAGCGGCTCCCAGACGGGACCGAGCACCCGCTCGACCTGCTCGGCGGAGAAGTTGTCGTGCCCGGCCGGCACGGGCGTGTGCGTGGTGAAGACCGACGAGGCCCGGATGTCCGGCAGCGCGGCGTCGAAGGTGGAGCCCGCCTCGACGGCCCGACGCGCGCGCTCCACCATCATGAACGCCGCGTGGCCCTCGTTGGCGTGCCAGACGGAGGGCCGCACGTCGAGCGCGTCGAGCACGCGCACGCCGCCGACTCCGAGAATCCACTCCTGCTTGAGCCGGAGCTCCTCGCCCGACTCGTAGAGCCGTCCGGTCAGAATGCGGTCTGCCGGATCGTTGTCGTCCAGATCCGAGTCCAGGAGGTAGAGCGGGGTGCGCCCGACGCGCATGCACCACGCGCCGAGTTGGACCGTCCGGCCCTCGACCTCGACCGAGGCGAGCCCGGAGTCCTCCGGGTGCAGCCTGCGCAGCGGGAGGCGTTCCGGATCGAAGACCTCGTCCTGCTGAAGCTGCCACCCCTCGTCGTCGAAGCGCTGATCGAAGTAGCCGTGCGAGTACAGCAGTCCCACGCCCACCATGGGAATGCCCAGGTCCGAGGCGCTCTTCACGTGGTCGCCCGCCAGGATGCCGAGTCCGCCCGAGTAGATCGGGATCGAGTCGTGGACGGCGAACTCCGCGCAGAAGTACGCTACGGGTCCGTCGGCCACACCACCGTGCTCGCGCGCGAACCACGTACCCTCGTCGTTCTCCGTCGCCTCGACGCTCCGCTCGACGTTCTCGTAGAGCTCAACGAATTCCTCGTCGTCGGCGCAGCGACGGAGCGTGGCCTCGTCGATGCGCATGAGCAGCGCCACCGGATCGTGCCGGACCTGCGTCCACAGCATCGGGTCGATTCGCTCGAAGAGCTCGGCGGCGTCGCGGTTCCACGACCACGCCAGATTCATCGCGATCCGGGTGAGGCCCGATAGAGCGTCGGGCAGGGTCGGAATAGCCTCGAGGGCAGCGTTCATGTGCGCCGGGAGTGCGTCGGGAGGGTCGCTCCGGCGGCGGAGCGTGCGATCTTCGGCGAACAACATGCCACGACCGGGCCGCGTCATGAAGGCCGGTGGGCACACCTCCGTCAAACCTCTTCCAAAGCGTTCCGAATCGGATACCATTCGGCCCGACGTCGTCGTCCGTCGGACGTCCTCGTCCTTCAGAAGAACCGTGGGCCTGCGTGGCCCGGGAGATGTCATGGAGCAGCACCTCGTCGCCTTCGCCGAATCCCACCCGGACGGGTGGGATCACCAGGCTTGGCTCGGCCTCCTGGGGGATCTGGAGGCGCACGGCATCGACGTGTCCGACCCCGAGCGCATCGGCCTCGAGCTCGAGCGGGTGCGGCTGGCCGAAGAGCTACGCCGTCGGAAGATCTCCGGTCTCGGGCCGAAGCGGATCGAGGCGATCGTGGACCGCTTCCAGACGCTCTGGCGGCTCCGTCAGGCCGAGGCCGAAGAGGTTGCGGAAATCGGGACGATTCCGAGCGCTCTGGCCGAGAAGGTCGCCGAAGCGATCCGCTGAGCGGGGGGACGGGTCGGGCGGACGCCCCGACTGTCCAGTTGATTTGACATCCCCTGGTGTCAACCATACGATACATGCGTCGGGAGAGCATCCGAGCCCGGTGGATCGGTGGAACGGCACCCAACGGCATACATCGGACCCAACGCGGTTCTGCAGACGCTCCGCGCAGTCGAGGAGCGTGTAGGCGGCCCACGCCTTCGCCGTCTCACCTATCGGGCCCGCCTTCCCCGCACCCTCCCCGACGGGATGATCCCGGAGCGCTGGTTCGTGCGGACCATCCTCGAGACCCGGCGCGGCCTGCCCGCCGAGGCGGCCGAGGATGCGCTGCGTGCTTCGGGCCGGTACACGGCCGACTACGTGGCCGAACACCGCATCCCGGCTTCCTTCCGCCGACTGTTGGCGTGGCTCCCTCCGCGCCTCGCGCTCCCCCTCCTCCTGTCGGCCTTCCGAAGGCACGCCTGGACCTTCGCCGGCGCGGGCTCGTTCCGCGTCTCGGGACCGTATCCGGGCACCCTCGTTCTCGACGGCGCACCCACGTGCGGCGTCGCGTCCGGACCCTCCCGATCGGGCGGCTACTACGAAGCCGCGTTCGCAGGACTGCTGGAGCTCGCTGCCCCGGGCATCCGCGTCGAAGAGGTGGCGTGCCGCGCCACCGGTGATCCCGCCTGTCGCTTCAGGCTGTCACTACGTGACCCTCTCGTCGGAGACACTCCGTGCGCATCGTCCTCATTCATCCGAACTACCACTCCGGCGGTGCCGAGATCGCCGGCAACTGGCCTCCTGCCTGGGTCGCCTATCTGACCGGCGCGCTCCGCACGGCGGGGTACGACGACATCCACTTCCTCGACGCCATGACGAACGACATGGACGACGAGGAGCTCGCCGGCCGGCTCCGCGCGCTCGGGCACGTCGACCTGATCGGGTGCACGTGCATCACGCCGAGCATCTACAAGGCGCAGGAGACGCTGAAGCTGGCCCGGGACGTCCACCCCGACGCCGTGACCGTCCTCGGGGGCACGCACGCGACCTTCATGTACGGGCAGGTGCTGACCGAGGCGCCGTGGATCGACCTGATCGTCCGAGGCGAGGGCGAGGAGATCCTCGTCAACCTCGTCCGGGCGGTCGACGCCGGTACGATCGAGCGCGACCGCTACCAGATCCGCGGCCTCGCGTTCATGGACGACGGCAAGGCGATCGCCACGCCGGCCCAGCCGCCCATCCAGGATCTCGACGCGCTCTCGCCCGACTGGAGCATCCTGGAGTGGGACAAGTACATCTACATCCCGCTCAACGCGCGTGTCGCCATTCCGAACTTCGCGCGCGGATGTCCCTTCACCTGCTCCTTCTGCTCGCAGTGGAAGTTCTGGCGGACGTACCGGACGCGCTCCCCGGAGCAGTTCGTCGACGAGATCGAGACGCTCGTGCGCGACCACGACGTCGGCTTCTTCATCCTCGCCGACGAGGAGCCGACGATCCATCGCGACAAGTTCATCGCGCTGTGCGAGGCACTCATCGAGCGTGACCTCGGGATCACGTGGGGCATCAACACCCGCGTGACCGACATCCTTCGCGACGAGGATGTCCTGCCCCTCTACCGGAAGGCCGGGCTGGTCCACGTCTCGCTGGGCACCGAGGCTTCCGCCCAGCTCAACCTGGAGCGCTTCCGCAAGGAGACGACGATCGCGCAGAACAAGAAGGCGATCCAGCTCCTCAAGCAGAACGGGATCGTCGCCGAGGCCCAGTTCATCATCGGGATGGAGAACGAGACCGAAGAGACGATCGAGGACACCTACCGCTGGGCGCTCGACTGGGACGCGGACATGGTCAATTGGAACATGTACACCCCGTGGCCCTTCTCGGACCTCTTCGAAGAGCTCGGCGACAAGGTCGAGGTGCGCGACTACGCCCGGTACAACTTCGTGACCCCGATCATGAAGCCCGAAGCCATGACCCGCGGCGAGGTGCTCGCGAGCGTCATGAAGAACTACCGGCGCTTCTACATGCGGAAGTCCTTCCTCGGCTATCCGTGGATCCGGGACCGCTACAAGCGGAAGTACATGCTCGGCTGCCTGAAGGCCTTCCTGAAGTCGAGCGTCGAGCGGCGCTTCTACGACCTCGGACGGGTCGGCTTCGTGGGGCAGAAGAACGTCGACTTCAAGTTCGACGAGTCGAAGGTGCTCACCCCCGAGCAGCTCGTACAGATCGAGACGTCGCGGCCGAAGGTGGGCAGCATGTACCAGAAGCCCGAGCGGACACCGGTGAGCGCGTGCGGCGCCCCGGCGCAGCCGGAGGCCGACCCGGACGTGCTGGCCGCACGAGCCGAAGGAGGGTCTGCCCTCGTGGGCGCCCCCGACCTGCTCCGGCCCGAGCACGATCCGGAAGAGCTGCTCGGCGAAGACCGGATCGACGAGTTCCTCGACCCGCGTGGCTTCGCGCGCCAACGGGCCCGGGCGAAGCGTCAGGCTGCGCTCCTGACCACCCTCGCCGACGACGACGGCGTCGGGCCGGGGGCGCACGCGTGACCTTCTCCGACCTCGCGCGCCGGACCCGGCTCTTCGAGCTCATCCGCAGGCACGAGCGTCCCGTGCCCCGCTACACGAGCTATCCGACCGTGCCTTTCTGGGATCGTGACTTCGGCGAACGGGAGTATGTGGAGGCGCTCGACGACGCCGGGGCCGACCCGGACCGTGCGCTCTCGGTCTACGTGCACCTGCCCTTCTGCGCGAAGCGCTGCTACTACTGCGGCTGCAACGCGATGGTCACGCACTCCGAGGACGTGGTCGACCGCTACCTCGACCACCTGAGCCGGGAGATCGAGGGTGTCGTCGACCGGATCGGCACCGGACGACGCGTCACTCAGATGCACTGGGGCGGAGGGACGCCGAACTTCCTCACGGATCGGCAGACGGTGCGGCTCTTCGAGGCGCTGGCGAACGTCTTCGACTTCCGTGCGGACGCCGAGATCGCGATCGAGATGGACCCGCGGGTGGCGACGCCCACCCAGCCCCAGCTCCTGCGCCGGCTCGGCTTCAATCGCATGAGCCTCGGCGTGCAGGACTTCGACCCGCGGGTCCAGGCGGCGATCGGCCGGATCCAGCCGGAGGCGGACACCGTCTCGCTCCTCGAGGGTGCGCGTGCGGCGGGGTTCGAGAGCGTCAACTTCGACCTCGTCTACGGACTCCCGTACCAGACGCCCGACGGCTTCGCCCGCACGATCGAGCGTGTGGTCGAGCTCGCCCCGGATCGGATCGCCACCTTCTCGTATGCGCACCTTCCGGAGATCCGGAAGATCCAGCGCGCGGTCGACGCCTCGGGACTGCCTGGGCCGGAGGCCAAGCTGGGTCTCTTCCTGGATGCCGTCGATCGGCTCCGGGAGGCCGGCTACGCCTGGATCGGCTTCGACCACTTCGCACTGCCCGACGACGAGCTGGCGGTCGCCGCGGCGGAGCGCAGGCTGCTCCGCAACTTCATGGGGTACACGACGCACGCTGCGCCGGACCAGGTGGCCTTCGGGCTCTCGGGGATCGGGTGCCTGGCGGGCCGGTTCGTGCAGAACGACACCGGCCTGGGCCGCTACGGCGCGGCACTCGACGCGAACCGCTTCCCCGTGGTCCGCGGCCACCGGCTGAGCCGGGACGACGAGGTCCGCGCCCGGGTGATCCAGCACCTCATGTGCAACCTGGAGATCCGCGACGACACGACGGTGCCCGACTTCGGAGCGCCCGTCGGCGACCTCCTCGGCGCCGACCTGGAGGCGCTCACGGAATTCGAGGACGACGGCTTCCTGCAGCCGACGACCGACGGGTGGAACGTTACCGAGACCGGGCGCTTCTTCCTCCGGAACGTGGCCGCCGCGCTGGACCCGTACCTGGATCGAGGAGCCCTGCCGACGTTCTCCTCCTCGGTCTGACGGGTGCGTCCGGCCGGGCGACCGGACGCTCCGAATCGGCTCAGCCCCGGTGGAGCTCGCGCGCGACCGTGCGTGCCGTCTCGAGCGCGTAATCCACGAGCCGCGGCCGGACGCGCTCGGACCTCTCGCGGCTTCACGCTCATCGAGCTCGCAGTCGTGGTCGTCCTGCTCGGCGCACTCGCGGCCCTCGCAGTTCCCCGAACCCGCGCGGCGGTCACCCGGGCCCGCGCCACGGCGATCTCCGAGGACATGCGCACGGCCCGCCTTGCGCTCATCGAATACCGTCTGGAGTCCAACGCGTGGCCCGCCACATCGGAGCCGGGTCGGGTGCCTCCGGAGCTCGCCCCCTTCCTCCCGGACGGGTTCTCGTTCGAATCCCGCTTCGCGCGTCTGGCCTACGTGAATCTGGCCGCAGACGGAGACGGTCGCTGGGGGAGCGAGGTCGGGCTGCTCGTCCACGTCGAGGACGATCCCGCCCTGCAACGCGCCCTGACGTCGATCCTGGCTCAGATGAGCCCGGAGTCCGAGGGACAACAGGTCATGCTGGGCGTCCAGACGGACGGCGGCGAGAGCTGACAAGGGGTCGCGCCCCGCGACCGTCCGTCCAGGGCCGGTACGAGCTCCGGCTCGATCCTCACCGCACCGTGATCGTCCCCGACATGGCGGCACCGTGGATGGTGCACAGGTAGTCGAAGGACCCCGCGTCCGGGAAGGTCCGATCGAACGACCCCGTCGTCTGAGTGGCGGAGTTGGGGCCCGAGGAGAAGGTGACGTTGTGAGTATTGGAGCCGACCCAGTCCCACGTCACCGTCCCCCCGACCGCGACCTCGGCCGAGTTCGGGTCGAAGAAGTTGTCGTCCACCGACACGCTCGCCGTGGCGGGGGGCGGACCGACGGCCGTGGCCGTGAAGGTGAGGGGTGAGCCCGTGGCGCCGTCGACCGAAGCCTGGAGCGTTTGGGTCCCCGAGTTCGGGCCCAGTGTCCACGTGGTCGACGCGTCTCCGTTCGCGGCCGTCGTCGAGCTCGACGGTGCGACAGTCCCTCCTCCGCTCAAAACGCTCCACGTCACTGTTTCGCCGGCGACACCCGCCCCGTCCTGGGTGAAGCGAACGACAATCGGGTCCGGGAGGACGGTATCGATGTCACCCGACTGGGCGTCCCCGCTCTGTTTGGCTACGGTGGGATCGGCGTCGACGGGATCGGTGCCCCCATCGTCTCCGCACGCCGAAACCGTGAGCGCGGAAGCGAGGACCAGTGTGAGGGTGCGGTAGCGAAGGGCCATGACGTTTCTCCTGTGGATGGTTGATGTATCGAATTTGTACGGATCATGAGCATAAGCCTTACCGAACGTGGATGCCTAGACGTGCGGCACGCGCACGTGGCGTGATGGCGGCCCGGCGCCGCGGAAGTGCCGCGTGCATCGAGGGACTTCGGCGGCCTGTCAGACCTTGGAGATCGAGTTCCCTCCGTCGGCCAGCATAGCCGACCCGGTGACGAAGCTGGCCATGTCCGAGGCGAGGAAGAGCGCAGCCCGGGCGATCTCCTCCGGTTCCGCCATCCGCTTCAGAGCGTGAAGCGATCGGATCGAGGCGTGTCGATCCGGGTCGGAGCCGGCCATGGCCGTGTGCGTACCACCCGGCAGCAGCGAGTTCACGCGGATTCCGACCGACCCGAGCTCCGTCGCGAGAACCTGCGTGAGTCCGATGAGACCCGCCTTGCTGGCCGCGTACGCACCCATCCCGGGTAGACCAACGGTATGGCCGACGAACGTGGACGTGAAGATCAGCGAGCCACCACCGCGGCGCACCATCGCGGGGATCTGGTACTTCGCAGCATAGAAGGCGCTGGTGAGGTTGACGTCCAGCACGTTCCGCCAGTTCTCGGGCGACATATCGGGGATCGGACTGGTATCGCCAAGCGTGCCCGCATTGTTGAAGGCTACGTCCAGGCCTCCGAAGGTTTCCACCGCATGGTCGACCACCACCTTCGCATAACTCTGGCTCCGGACGTCACCAGCGACGACGGTAACGTCGCCTCCGGCGGTGAGAATGTCTTCAGCGACCTGATCCAGAAGGTCCTTACGACGTGCGGCGAGCACCACTCTGGCTCCCTCCGCGGCAAAGAGCGAGGCCGCGGCAGCGCCGATGCCGCTGCTGGCACCCGTTACGATCGCGACCTTGTCGGTGAGTAGCATGTCAGTCTCCCAGTGAAGTGAGCTGGGAGCTTCGACTTCCCGAACGGTGTCGCACTACCGGTTTTCGGACGGGGAACTCCCGACCTCCTGGCGGGGGTGTGACAAGAAGACGCTCTTCCGTGGTGGCCCAGGCTGGCAGCCCGACGGACGCCGCAGCGAGCCCATGGGCCCGGTCCTGAGTCAGGAGTACGGCATCGGCGGCACCTTACCGATCAGGCGTGCATACACGGCCAGGGAACCTCGATGGTGAGCGGTATGGTCGACGATTCCGGAAACGGCGGCGGCTCTCGGTGCGCCTTCCATGATTCGAGGGTCGGGGATCGGGGCGAAGAGCTCCTGGTCAGACGCGGAACCCACGACCGTGATCGCGTTGTCGAAGGCCCGACGTAGCCAATCGGTGGCCTCCTCTAGTGAGGTCACGGCCTTTGCTTTTGCGATATCCGCGTCGAAGTCCAGGTCCCAACCCTCACCGAAGGCTCCTTCGATGAACCAGTCCACCGAGCTGGCGGCGTGCGCGACGTGACCTGCGACGGTGTACAGCTCGGGATCGGGAGCGAACCCGGCATCGCCGGGTTCGAAGATGGACAACGTGGTCTCGAAGAACTTGAGAGTCGATTGAAGTTCCTTGACCAACCCCTCAGCAGCAGACACGAGCGACTCCTTGTTTCGGTTTATGTTCGGTACACTACTTTGCCCAAACCGGGGTGTCAATGACGTCCGTCGGTCGGCGGCAAGGCCGGTCGGACGAACGAAAAAAAGCCCCCTCGGAGCGAACTCCGAGGGGGCCGAACCCGTTGCGCCGCAACGAGTGCCGGAGGAGGGACTTGAACCCCCGACACGCGGATTATGATTCCGCTGCTCTAACCAACTGAGCTACTCCGGCGGGGCCGAAAAGCTCATTCGCGCCGAAGGCGAAGTCAACGGTGGACCGCAGCCCCGTCACGGGGCTCGGGCGGCCCGGCCCGCGCCCGGGACCATGAAAAGGATCGACACCTGAGGGGTAGATTGCGGGGAGCAACCTCGACACGGAGTCCTCCATGGATCCTGCTGCCGCTCTCTTCACCGCCCTCGTCCTCGCGGGAGGCGCCCTGCTCACCGGCGTGCGCGTGCTCTTCGAGTACGAGCGCGGCGTCGTCTTTCGACTGGGGAAGCTGACCCGGGCCAAGGGTCCCGGCCTGATCTTCCTCGTCCCGTTCGGCATCGACCGACTGCGCAAGATGGACCTGCGCATCGTCGCGCTCGACATCGCGCCGCAGGACACGATCACGAAAGACAACGTCTCGGTCCGGGTGAACGCGGTGGTCTACTTCCGCGTCGCCGACCCGACCAAGGCGGTCATCGAGATCGAGGACTACTACTTCGCCACCAGTCAGCTCGCGCAGACGACGCTGCGCTCGGTGATCGGGCAGTCCGAGCTCGACGAGCTGCTCGCCGAGCGGGAGCGCATCAACGAGGTCGTGCGCCGGATCATCGACGAGGGGACGGATCCGTGGGGCATCGACGTGACGGGCGTCGAGATCAAGGACATCGACCTTCCGAAGGAGATGAAGCGGGCGATGGCCAAGCAGGCCGAGGCGGAGCGGGAGCGCCGCGCCAAGGTGATCAACGCCTCGGGAGAGTATCAGGCGTCCGCGAAGCTGGCCGAGGCGGCCGAGATCATCGAGCAGTTCCCCGTCGCCATGCAGCTCCGTTTCCTCCAGACGGTCTCGGAGGTGGCGGTCGAGAACAACTCGACGACGCTCTTCCCGATCCCGATCGACCTCTTCGCGCCCTTCGTCGGTGAGGGCCGGGAAGCATCGCCCGAGGCTCGCCGTCGGGCGCTGGCCGCGGCCACCGAGGCGATGGCCTCGTCTTCGCTTCCCGGCTCCACCGAGGGTGAAGTGCTCCCCTCGAGCAGCCCGAGCGAGGTCCTCGCGGGCGTGACGAAGCGGATGCTGGCCGACGCCTCGACGGAGTCGGCGGTCACCGGAACGAAGCCCGAGGAAGGTGACGAAGAGGTGCCGGAGTCCGAGGCGGCGGGGAGCGACGAGAAGCGTTAGGGCGGCGGCGCACCAGAGAGCGGGAACGACGGAGGGTCGTCGGGGAGCGCGACGCCTCCGTCCGGCTGATCCGGCTTCAGCGTACGGGCCCGCCCGCGTCCGCCCGGTCGTCCCCGGCCTCGCCCTCCGCGTCGACGAAGCGGTACAGCGTCTCGCCCTCGCGGATCATTCCGTACTCCTCGCGCGCGACCCGCTCGATCGTGGCCGGGTCGTTCTCGAGCGAATCGGCCAACGCGGAGAGCGAGTCGATCTGTGACAGGACGGCTCCGAGCCGCCCGTCCTCGACCTCAACCTGAGCTCGCGTGGCCCGAAGCTCGAAGATCGAGTACTCCCCGCCGAAGACCGCGAAGTAGACGGCGGCGAGGAAGAGCACGGGGACGACCGCGTCCCCGAGCGTCGGGCGGGACTCCACGTCCGGCCTTCTCCCCCCCGCCGCGCGCCTGCTCACGCGGGCTGGGCGAAGAGCCCGCGGCCCGGATAGCGCGCGGCCGCTCCGAGCTGCTCCTCGATGCGCAGGAGCTGGTTGTACTTCGTCACGCGGTCGGTCCGGCTCGCGCTCCCGGTCTTGATCTGACCGGCACCGGTCGCGACCGCGAGATCCGCGATCAGGGTGTCCTCGGTCTCACCCGACCGGTGCGAAACGACCCGGCCGTAGTCCGCCTCCCGCGCGATGCGCATCGTTTCGAGCGTCTCCGTGAGCGTGCCGATCTGGTTCACCTTGACCAGGATCGCGTTGGCCGCCCCGTCGCGGATGCCCTGTTCGAGGCGATTCGCGTTCGTCACGAACAAGTCGTCTCCGACGATCTGCACCTCCGAGCCGATGGCGTCGGTGATCGCCGTCCAGCCGTGCCAGTCGTTCTCGTCGAGCGGGTCTTCGATGGAGCGGATGGGGTACTTTGCCACCCACTCCCGCCAGAATTCAACCATTCCGGCGGCGTCGCGGCGTTCGCCGCCCGACCAGTGGAAGACGTACTCGCCGTCCTCGAAGAACTCCGTCGCCGCCGCGTCGAGGGTGAGCACCACGTCCTCACCCGGGCGGTACCCGGCGGCCTCGACGGCACGCAGCACGACCTCGACGGCCTCCTCGTTGCTCTCCAGATCGGGTGCGAAGCCACCCTCGTCGCCCACGGCGGTGTTCCGACCCTGCTCGGTGAGGACCTTCTTGAGGTGATGGAAGATCTCGACGCCCATGCGGAGCCCCTCGGAGAACGACTCCGCACCCACCGGCATGACCATGAACTCCTGGATGTCGACGTTGTTGGGCGCGTGCGCCCCGCCGTTGAGGATGTTCATCATGGGAACCGGGAGCGTGTCGGCCTCGCCGCCCTGCGCCAGATAACGCCACAGCGGCATGTGGTTTTCCTGAGCGGCCGCGCGCGCAGCGGCCATCGAGACCGCGAGGATCGCGTTCGCGCCCAGGTGCCGTTTGTTCTCCGAGCCGTCGAGCTCGATCATGGTCCGGTCGATGTCGAGCTGCTCCCGCGCCTCGAAGCCACGCAGCGCCTGATTGATCCTGCCGCTGATGTTGGCGACCGCGGTCCGGACGCCCTTGCCCAGATAGCGCTCCCGGTCGCCGTCGCGCAGCTCCACGGCCTCATGGGCTCCGGTGGACGCGCCCGACGGGACCGCGGCCCGGCCGCGCACCCCGGTTTCGAGGG
The DNA here is from genome assembly GCA_028280205.1 of Longimicrobiales bacterium. GTDB lineage: Bacteria > Gemmatimonadota > Gemmatimonadetes > Longimicrobiales > Gaopeijiaceae > UBA2589. The sequence goes on along the minus strand of JANQME010000108.1, from coordinate 837 downwards.
TGACTTCGGCCTCTACGGTCGGGTTGCCCCGCGAATCCAGGATCTCCCGACCCCGTACGTCGACGATCGCCGACACGGCTCCTCCTCCATGGTGAATTCAGCTTGTCTGTTCGGTGGACGCGACTTCGGGAAGCGCGTCCGGGTCGTCGTGCGCCAGCAGCCCGGCCACTTCCCGCCACGCACGTTCCGTGAGGGCGTCGCGGTCGTCGACGCTCAGCCCCTCGACCGGAATCGGGTCGCCGAAGCGCACCCGGACGAGACCCGGGCTCACCTTCCACGACCCCTTGCGCATGATGTCGCGCGATCCCGAGATGGCGACCGGTACGATCTCGACGCCCGCCTGGATCGCGAGAACGAACGCACCCTTCTTGAACGGCTTCAGACGTCCGTCCCGGGAACGCGTCCCCTCCGGAAACATGATGACGGTTGGCCGGTCTTCCTCCAACTTCCTGCGAGCGGCCGCCAGCGACTCGAGGGCCGCGGAACGGTCCTTTCGGTCGATGAAGATGTGGCCGCACGCGGCCGCCGCGCGCCCGAAGACGGGGACGTCGGCGAGCTCCCGCTTCGCCAGGAAGACGGTCCGCCCCCGCATGAAGCCGGTCAGCGCGAGGACGTCGTACCACGAGTTGTGATTGGCGACGAGGATCTGGGGCCGGCTCTCGTCGATGACCTCGTCGCCCACGTACTCCACCTCCGTGCCCGAGAGCCCGAGGATGAGCCGCGACCAGCGCCGGGGTGCGGTATCGAAGATCTCCGCCGAGCGCGGCGCACCGCGATACGCGCTCCACAGCACGAGCAGGCCGTACCACGCGGTCGCCGGGACGAGCGCCGCGAGGA
>JANQME010000095.1 GCA_028280205.1 Longimicrobiales bacterium | reverse complement strand
CATCCGGGCGAGCGAGGTTCCCCCCGAGGACGCGGTGGTCTTCCCGACGGAGGTGCGCGGCCTCGCGGCGGAGGTCGAGCACCTGTGGCAGATGGACGTGGATCTGTACCAGAAGATCTCGACCGTGCGTGGCGGCCAGGACGGCTCACTCGTCGTACGACTGCTCACGCCCGACGTCGAGCTCCTCCTGCCACCCCATGCGCCCGTCGGGCGGCTCCGGGAAGGTGTCGCCGCGCTCGAGCACGCCATCCGTACCGAGCCGGCGCGGGTGCCTACGGCCGTCGATCTGCGGTACGCGGGTCAGGTCGTGGTCCGTCGAGACCGTTAACCGGGGACGCCGCATGCGATCCAACCTCATCGCCGGACTGGACATCGGGACCGCGAACACCTGTGCCGTGATCGGGGAGGTCTCGGTGCACGAGCGGCGTCCCGTGCTCTCGATCCTGGGCGTGGGTCAGGCGCCGTCGGGGGGGCTGCGGGGCGATCTGGTCACGAACATCGACGAGATGACGGAGGCTGTGCGCACCGCGATGAGCGAAGCCGAGCTCATGGCCGGCGTCGGCGTCGATCGTGTCTTCGCGGGGATCGGCGGCAGCCGGGTCTGGTCGATGAGCTCGATGGGTGTCGTGGCGATCGGCGAAGACGAGGTCGCGCGCGACGACGTGGAGCGTGTGCACATCGTCGCACGCGCCGTGGCGCTGCCTCCCGACCGCGAGATGGTCCATGCCATCCCGCAGGAGTACAAGGTCGACCACCAGACCGGTATCAAGGACCCCATCGGGATGTCGGGCGTCCGCCTCGAGTCCGAGGTCTTCCTCGTGACGTGTGAGATCACGACCTCGGCCAACATCACCAAGGCGGTGAACCGGGCGGGCTACCGCGTACAGGAGCTGGTGCTCGAGCCGCTGGCCGGCGCGCGCGCCGTCCTCACGGAGGACGAGCGGGAAGTCGGGGTCGCGATGGTCGAGATCGGAGCGAACACGACCGATGTGGCCGCCTTCCACGAAGGGAAGATCCACCACGTCGCGATCCTCCCGTTCGGGGGGGACACGCTGACCGCGGATCTCATGCGTGGCCTGGCCGTGCCGTACCGGGAGGCCCGGACCGCGAAGGAGCGCCATGCGCGCGCCTTCGCGCAGATGGTCGATCCGAGGGAGACGGTCGACCTGCCGGGGCCGGCCCCCGGCCAGCTCCGTTCGGTCGCCTGCGAGCTCATCGCCCACATCGTCGAACAGCGCCTCGACGAGATGTTCGGCATCGTCCAGCGCGACCTGCAGGATCACGGCGTCCTCCACAAGCTCGGCGCCGGTGTCGTCCTCACGGGAGGAAGCGCCGCGATTCCGGGCGTGGTCGAGCTCGCTCAGCAGATCTTCGCCTCACCGGTCCGACTCGGGGTGCCGGCCGAGGGGCTCGCCGGCCTCGCGGACACGGTCGGACGGCCTCGCTTCGCCGTCGGTGCGGGCCTGGCGCTCTGGGGCTCGGACCGCTTCGCCGAAACGGGCCAGGGCGCCTCCACACGTACGTCGGGCTTCGTGACCAAGCTGGGCACGTGGCTCAAGGAATTCTTCTAGCAGTCGTTTCACCACAGCTCTCCGCCAGGGAGGAGACATGATGATCTTCGAATTCGAAGAGACACCCATCACGAACGCCCACATGAAGGTCGTGGGCGTGGGGGGTGCGGGCGGCAACGCCGTCAACCGCATGATCGACGAGGAGCTCGAGGGCGTCGAGTTCATCTCGATGAATACCGACGGTCAGGCGCTCAAGAGCTCACGGGCTCAGGTCACGCTCCAGATCGGAAAGAAGCTGACCCGGGGCCTGGGCGCCGGAGCCCGCCCGGAGGTGGGGCGTCAGGCACTCGCCGAGAGCGAGCAGGAGGTGCGCCGCGCGCTCGACGGAGCCGACCTCGTCTTCGTCACTGCCGGCATGGGCGGCGGCACCGGAACCGGCGCGGCCCCGATGGTGGCAGAGATGGCCCGCGACATGGGTGCGCTCACGATCGGCGTCGTCACCAAGCCCTTCTCCTTCGAGGGCAAGAAGCGCGAGCGTCAGGCGATGCAGGGCCTCGCCGAGCTGCGCCGCTCCGTCGACACGATGATCCTCGTGCCGAACGATCGTCTGCTCTCGGTCGTGCCCAAGGGAACGTCGTTCAAGGACGCGCTCAAGAAGGCGGACGAGGTGCTCCTCAACGCCACGCAGGGCATCTCCGACCTCATCCGCGTGACCGGCGAGATCAACGTCGACTTCGCGGACGTCCGGACCGTGATGTCGGCCCGCGGTCCGGCCCTCATGGGCACGGGGTTCGGCGAGGGCGACAACCGGGCGCAGGAAGCGGCACAGGAGGCCATCTCTTCGCCGCTTCTCGACGACGTCTCGATCTCGGGTGCGCGCGGGGTGCTCATCAACATCACCGGCGGGATGGATCTGGCGATCGACGAGGTCATGACGATCTCCTCGCTCATCCAGGAGGAGGCCGGGGACGAGGCCGAGATCATCTTCGGCGCCGTGCACGACGCCTCGCTCGAGGAGCAGGTGCGAGTGACCGTGATCGCCACGGGCTTCGACTCCGAGAACGATGAGAAGGTGATCCGGGGCGACTTCCATCGGCCGCGGGCGCAGGCGCCTGTCCAGGCCGAGGCGCCGCGCGTGGTGCAGGCCGGAGGTGGGAGCTTCCCCGTCGGTCCCTCGGCCCACGCGGGCGGCGGCGCGGCGATGCACCCCGTGCAGTCCATGCCGTCCGGGGAGCTGGGTGAGGCCCCGGTGCTCCGGCCCCCTCCGGCTCCGCCGACCCCTCCGGCCCCCGCGTCGCATGCACCGCGTGCCGTCGACCCCACGCCGGCCGGGCCGGCGCACGCCGGCGCCTCGCGCTCCGAGACGGTGCTTCCCCTGACCCGGTTTCCGGAGCGCACGGTCTCGCGGGACCAGATCGAGGGGCTCGACATCCCGACGTTCATCCGGCGCCAGATGGACTGACCGGGCCCGCGGCGGATCACCGCGTCCTACCGTACCCGCCCCGGATCCCCATCCCTGGACGGGCTCCTTCGGGAGTCCCGGGGATTCCGGGGCGGAGTGGGCGCAGGGTCGTGGTGCGGTGTGCCACGACCGGGTGCAGTTCCGCCTGTTTCGCGGGCTGCCGTGTGCATAACTTGGAGGGATGAGGAGCAACCGACCGATCCGGCCAGGCACCCGCGGCGGAACGGCCCTTCTGGCCGTTCTGGCGGCGTCGGCGTGCGTCGGTGAGACGCCGGACGTCGGGCGGCTGGACACGATCGAGGTGCCCCCGGCGGAGCGGGTCGAGATCGTCTCGCTCGGGCGGGGCGAGACGTTCGGCGGCATGCTCTGGGACGCGATCGACGCGAACGAGCAGGCCGAGCTCCTGCTCGCCTTCCAGGAGCACGCCAGCCCGCGTCGGCTGCGGCCCGGCACCGAGGTGACGTTCCGCTACCTGAAAGACTCCCCCGAGCTGCGCGGCGTCGACGTCGCGGTGAGCCCGGACGAGACCGTGCGGCTGGACCGCGACCTCCTCGGCTGGAGGTCGTCGCTGATCGAGACGCCGGTCTACGTGGACACCCTCTTCGCGAGCGGTGAGATCGGGAGCAGCTTCTGGAGTGCGGTCGTGGAGAACCCCGTCCTCGAGGGACTCACGTTCGAGGATCGGAACCGCCTCATCGACCACCTGGATCGGGTCTTCCAGTGGCAGATGGACTTCTCCCGCCAGATCCGCTCGGGCGACACGTACCGCTTCGTCTTCGAGCGCGAGGTACGCCCGGACGGATCGATGCGCGCCGGGCGGCTGCTGGCCGCCGAGTTCGTCAACAGCGGCACCCCCTACCACGCCGTCTACTTCGATCCCAACGGGGACGGTCGCGGCTCGTACTTCGACCTCGAGGGTCAGTCGGTCCGGCGGGCCTTCTTGCTGAAACCCCTCTCGTACCGGCGCATCTCGAGCCGCTTCTCGAGCGGGCGCCGGCACCCGATCCTGAACACGATCCGTGCCCACCGGGGCGTCGACTACGCCGCGGACTCGGGCACGCCGGTCATGGCGACGTCGGACGGAGTGGTGATCCACCGCGGTCCCAAGGGCGGCCTCGGCAACACGCTCGAGATCCGTCACCCGAACGGCTTCGTCACCCGCTACGCCCACCTGCGCGGCTTCCACTCCGCGGTGCGCGTCGGGACGCGGGTGCACCAGAGCGACGTGATCGGCTACGTGGGGATGACGGGGCTCGCCACGGGTCCGCACCTGCACTACGAGATGATGCGCGGCGGCCGTCACATCGATCCGCTCTCCGTGGACCTCCCGGCGGGCGACCCGGTCCCGACCGACGACCGGGAGCGGTGGCGCGGCGAGATGACGACCCGCGTGGCGCTGCTCGAGACGATTCCGAAGGCGGGACCCGTGCGCGCGTTCCCTGTCCGCGCCGA
>JANQME010000091.1 GCA_028280205.1 Longimicrobiales bacterium | reverse complement strand
TCACCGCATCGGTCCCTTCCACCGCGCGGCGAACCGAGGCCAGGTCCTCCAGACTGCCCCGGTGCGTTTCTACGCCGAGCGCGCGCAGCTCCGGCGCGTCGCTTCGGGCCAGGCTGCGGACGTGCGTCTCGCGTCGCAGGAGCTTCTCCACGATCGATCGCCCGAGAAACCCGTTCCCGCCGGTCACGAGGATCCGGCTTCCTGCGAGGTCCCAGACGGGCTTCATCGGGTCCGTCCGGCGACCCACTCGGCGAGCGCCGGGCGATCGATCTTGGCGTTGTGTCGGCGGTCCACCGGAAAGCCCGCGTGGAGGAGCACGCGCGTCACCTGTTGCAGGGGGGAGTGGTCGCGGCAGAGCGCGCGTACCTCCTCTTCCAGGAACGTCCCGGTCTTCTTCGCGTCCGTCTCTGCCTCGATGAGCAGGACCGGCTCTTGCGCTCCGGCGGGTCCCACGCCCACCAGCGCGCTCCGGAACACGTCGGGGTGCTCGTTCACGATTCCCTCGCACGCCACCGGAAACAGGTCGCCGCTCGCGGTTCGTACCCGGTGCGCCTTGCGCCCGTAGAACCAGAGGCGACCGTGCTCGTCCATTCGTCCCAGGTCGCCCATGCGGTGCAGGAATCGGCCGCTCTCGTGCCGGATCTTCGCCGCGGCGTTCGCCTCGGGGCGGCCGTGGTAGGCCTGCGTCACGATCGGCCCATGCACGACGATCTCGCCGACGTCGCCGCTGGGAACGAGAAGGTCGTCGGACCACGTGTCGATCGCCTCGTCGGTGATTCCGATGATCTGGACGGAGACCTGCGTGATGGGGCGCCCCACGCACACTCCGCCACCCTTCGCCGTCTCGTGGCGGGTCTCGCGAAGGATCTCTCGACTCTCGATCGCGGTGACGGGGAGTGCCTCGGTCGCTCCGTAGGGCGTGTAGAACTGCGCGTCGGCGTGAATGGCCCGGACCATCCGGTCCAGAACGTCGGGGCGCACCGGCGCTCCGGCCGAAAGGACGCGCTGGACCGTCGGAAGCGAGATCTGGTGGCGCTCGGCGTAGCGGCCGAGGAGATCCACGACGGCCGGAGAACCGAAGAGCTGCGTCACGCCGTGGTCCCGGATGGCTTCGACGAGCTTGGCCGGGTCGGCGCGGCCGGGGTTGCTCGGGTCCATGTCCGGGACGATGGCGGTCAGCCCGAGCGCTGGATCGAAGAGGGCGAATGGCGGAAAGGTCGGTAGGTCCGTCTCGTTGCCCTCGAACTGGAAGCGCTCGCGCATGAAGTCGATCTGCGCGTTGAAGATGTCCTGGGTGTAGACGACTCCCTTGGGAGGGCCGGTGCTGCCGCTGGTGAAGAAGATTCCGGCGCGCGTATCCGGAGCGGGGTCGACGATGGGGTAGGGCTCATCGCCCGGGTCGTAGAGCTCGGCGAGGGTGTGGCCGCCCCAGAACCCCTTTCGCCCGACCGTGACGAGCGTGCGGATCGTTTTCGGGCTCCACCGCAAGCCGATCCGGGCGACGTGAGCGAGCGGGATCCCGGCAAAGGCCTCGGGCTCCGCTTCGTCGAGGCACCGCCCCACCCGCCGGGCCCCGATCCCGGGATCGACCACCACGAGGACGGCGCCGGTCTTCGCCAGGGCGAACGCGAGGCTGAAGAAATCGAGGCTGGGTCGGACCAGAAGCGCCACGCGCGTGCCCTCGGTGATTCCGACCCGGTTGAGCCCGCGGGCGAGTGCGTCGCTCGCGTCTTCGAGTTGGCGGAAGGTGAGGTGCGCGTAGCGCACGCGCCCGCCCCGATCCCGGCCCTCTGGGCAGACCACGGCCCGACGGTGCGGCTCGAGCTCGGCCCGGGAGCGAAGGTGGTGGGCGATGTTCCGCGTCATCGAAGCGGCTTACTCGGACACGGGATGGCGGGCGAGGAAGGACTGGATGTGGGCGACGAT